>NZ_CAWPDB010000022.1:0-59540 GCF_963886625.1 Vibrio sp. V23_P3S9T160 | reverse complement strand
ATTCAAGCCTTACTGCGTCTCACATCATTTCGAACGTCTGTTTAAAACTAAAATCTGCCTTTTTGAGTTGTGTAATAAAATAACGTAATAACTTTCATATTTGACAAGGAAATCAAACATAGGTTTGAAACGGGATAAAACTTTGTTTTTAACCTTTCATTAACTTTGTCTCTTTTGCTGAATGATGAGTTGATGTAAGGTTTAATAAGGTTTTGTAAGACTTATGTCTAGCTTGGTTAGGCTTGAAATATTGGATTGACTGAGAGAAAGTGTCGGTAGAGATAAGTCAGTGGATAGCAAAAAATGAGCATTTGAATTTGTGGTTTTTAAATTACAAATGTAGTTGGAATGGTTTTAAGGAAGAACGTTATGTTTGCACAGACCCCAGAAACAGAGTTAGCACTCAGCAAAGAACACCACGAAGCCAAGCTTGAGGTTGTTGGTGCCGTTGGCCCACATCACCAAGCTATTTTCCCTTCAGAAGCCCAAATCTTCTTGTCCACTCTGTGTGCTAAATTTGCAAGCTGTGTTGATTCGCTGCTGGATGCACGAGAAGAGCGACAAACACGTATTGATAACGGAGAACTGCCGGATTTTCTCAAGGATACGCAAGATATTCGCGAAGGAAGCTGGAAAATTCTCGGTATCCCACACGATTTACAAGATCGTCGAGTGGAGATTACGGGGCCAACCGACCGAAAAATGGTGATCAATGCATTGAATGCTAACGTCAAAGTGTTCATGGCGGATTTTGAAGATTCGATGTCACCAGCATGGGATAAAGTGCTGGATGGGCAAGTCAATTTGCGTGATGCCATTGAAGGAACCATTAGCTATACCAATCCTGACAATGGTAAGTGCTACCAGCTTAAAGATAACCCAGCGGTGCTCATTTGTCGGGTACGCGGTCTGCACCTTAAAGAAAAGCATGTTAAATATGCAGGGCAAAGTATTCCGGGTTCGCTGTTTGATTTTGCACTCTACTTTTACAACAACTATAAATCATTGCTTAAAAAAGGCAGTGGCCCTTATTTTTATCTTCCAAAACTTCAGGCCTATCAAGAAGCAAAGTGGTGGAGTGACGTTTTCCATTTTACCGAAGAGTATTTTGGGTTAGAAACTGGCACCATTAAAGCCACCGTATTGATTGAAACCTTACCCGCCGTGTTCGAGATGGACGAAATATTGTTCTCGCTTAAAGAACACATTGTCGGCTTAAATTGTGGCCGCTGGGATTACATTTTCAGTTATATCAAGACATTGAAAAATTATCCGGATCGGGTGCTACCAGATCGCCAAGTTGTCACAATGGAAAAGCCGTTTCTTAACGCCTATTCACGCTTACTGATCTATACCTGTCATAAGCGTGGCGCATTTGCGATGGGCGGTATGGCCGCGTTCATTCCAGCTAAAGATCCCCAAGAAAATCAGTTGGTTCTCGATAAAATTCATCACGATAAATTGCTCGAAGCCAATAATGGTCATGACGGTACTTGGGTTGCCCATCCCGGTTTAGCGGATACGGCAAAAGCGGTCTTTGACCAAGTACTTGGCGAGCGTTGTAACCAATTAGATGTTACGCGTCTGTCTGATGCGCCGATTTATGCCAATGAGCTGCTGACTCCATGTGAAGGGGAACGTACCGAGCATGGCATGCGTCATAATATTCGAGTTGCACTTCAGTACATCGAAGCATGGATCTCCGGCAATGGCTGTGTCCCCATTTATGGTTTGATGGAAGATGCGGCGACCGCAGAGATTTCTCGAGCGTCAATATGGCAATGGATCAAGCATGGAAAAGCCTTGGATAACGGTCAGATTGTTACCAAAGCGCTTTTTGAGCAGTATCTTGCGCAAGAAATTGAAGTTGTGAAACAGGAAATCGGCACGCAGCGATTTGCACAAGGACGATTTAGCGAAGCGGCACAATTGATGGCTCGCTTAACTACCAGCGATGAGCTGACACATTTTCTCACCGTTCCGGGTTATGACTACATAGATTGATGAGATTTAAAACCAATATCTAATAACCAATAACCAATAACCAATTACTGACAACCAATAACGTGAAGCTGTTTTCAAAAGCAGAATAGGTCGTACTGCTGAGAAAAGGATGACAGTGCGCTTGCGCATCAAAATAAGAGGGATAGACCATGACATTAACTCGCCGCCAACAAATCGAAGCTCTAGAAAAAGATTGGGCAACCAACCCACGCTGGAAAAATGTAAAGCGTACTTATACTGCTGCTGAAGTGGTTGACCTGCGCGGTTCAATCACTCCAGCCAACACCTTGGCCCAACGTGGCGCTGATAAATTGTGGTCACTGGTTAACGGCAGTGCCAAAAAAGGTTATGTGAACTGTTTGGGTGCATTGACAGGTGGTCAAGCGGTACAACAAGCCAAAGCGGGAATTGAGGCGATTTATCTCTCCGGCTGGCAAGTAGCGGCAGACAACAACACCGCTTCCACCATGTACCCAGACCAATCGCTCTATCCAGTCGATTCTGTTCCATCGGTGGTCAAGCGCATCAACAACTCGTTTCGTCGTGCCGATCAAATTCAGTGGGCGGCCGGAAAATCACCGGAAGATGAAGGTGGTATTGATTACTTCTTACCGATTGTTGCTGATGCTGAAGCCGGTTTTGGTGGCGTGCTCAATGCTTACGAGTTGATGAAGTCGATGATTGAAGCAGGGGCGGCCGGTGTGCACTTTGAAGATCAGTTGGCGTCAGTAAAAAAATGCGGACACATGGGCGGCAAGGTTCTGGTTCCGACTCAAGAAGCGGTTCAAAAATTGATTGCGGCACGTTTGGCCGCTGACGTATCAGGGACAACCACTTTGGTCATTGCTCGTACTGATGCAAACGCGGCGGATCTACTGACCTCGGATTGCGACGCATACGATCGTGATTTTATCCAAGGTGAGCGTACTCAAGAAGGTTTCTATCGCGTGAATGCTGGGATTGAGCAAGCGATTTCACGCGGTCTCGCTTACGCGCCGTATGCTGATCTCGTGTGGTGTGAAACCGCTAAGCCTGATTTGGATGAAGCCCGCCAATTTGCCGAAGCAATTCTAGCGCAATACCCAGATCAACTGCTGGCTTATAACTGTTCTCCCTCTTTCAACTGGGAGAAAAACTTGGATGCAGACACCATTGCTCGTTTCCAGCAAGAGTTGTCGGACATGGGGTACAAATATCAATTCATCACCTTAGCGGGCATTCATAACATGTGGTACAACATGTTTGAGTTAGCACATGCTTACGCGCAAGGCGAAGGTATGCGTCATTACGTTGAGAAAGTTCAGCGTCCAGAGTTTGAAGCAGCATCAAGAGGTTATACCTTTGTTGCACACCAACAAGAGGTGGGAACGGGTTACTTTGACCGGATGACCAATACCATCCAAGGTGGCAGCTCTTCCGTGACCGCGTTAACGGGCTCTACTGAAGAAGACCAATTTTAATTAGCGATACTTCCCAATCATTATCTGTGTAACACCTTTGAGCGGCGTAAGCCGCTCTTTTTTATGTGAGGCACTTATATTAGGGAGTGAGCGTTATTCAATATCGACTTCGTCCGGTTCACTCTCTTCTTGTAGCTCAAGTAAGGTAACAGCTACCCCAATAAAGTCCGTGTCAGTAATAATGCCCACTAGTTGGCCTTTATCTACAACGGGTAAGCAGCCTACTTTATGTTTTTGCATGTAGATAGCACTCTCTTTTAACCCAGCTCGCGGGTCAACCGTCATAATTTCAGTATGCATCACCTCATATAACGGTGTTGTCAGTGTATATGATTGATCTTCAGGGATGTTTTTTAAGCTCGACTCTTGCGCGGCAAGAATATCTCGATGAGTAATGATACCGAGTAGTTTTTTGTGTGGATCGACGATAGGGATGTGGCGAATATCCAACGCTTCCATAGTGTGCTTAGCATCGGCTAACGTGTGTGTACGCAACAGGGTATGGGGGTTGCGAGTCATCATGTCTTCTATTTTGATCATAACGAGCTCCTTTTTATTATTGACCTGATTCAACTATAGTTTTTTCTGCGCAAAATATCTGAGAGCTCCCGCTATTTTTACTTTGATTGATGCGTAAAGATTGGGTGCCATTTTCATGTTTAATTACATTAAATTTAGATCTGGGTCTGACGAGCGAAGGTGTTTACGTATATACTACGGCGCTTAAAAAAATTACGTCATCCACTCAAAACGAACAAGATAAGAACTATGCAAGTTTCAGACTTTCACTTTGAACTTCCCGATGAGCTGATTGCTCGTTACCCAACGGCTGAACGTACGGCGAGTCGCTTACTGCAATTAGACGGTAACAGCGGTGAACTGGCGGATGGCTCATTTAAAGACGTTCTTGACCGAGTTCAGCCCGGCGATTTATTGGTTTTTAACAATACACGTGTCATCCCGGCTCGCATGTTTGGGCGCAAAGCTTCAGGCGGCAAACTGGAAGTATTGGTCGAACGAATGTTGGATGAACAGACGATTTTAGCTCATGTTCGTTCATCTAAGCCGCCAAAACCGGGCAGTGAGTTGTATTTAGGAGAGCATGACGAATATCATGCACACATGGTGGCTCGCCATGACGCGCTGTTCGAGATTCGTTTTACAGCGTCAAAGACGGTACTGGAGATCTTAAACGAGATTGGCCATATGCCGTTGCCGCCTTACATTGACCGCCCTGATGAAGATGCTGATAAAGAGCGTTATCAAACCGTATACAACCAAAAACCGGGAGCTGTCGCTGCACCGACCGCCGGTTTGCATTTCGATGAGGCTCTGCTTGAGCAAATCAAAGCGAAAGGTGTCGAATTTGCTTATGTAACCTTGCATGTTGGCGCTGGAACCTTCCAGCCAGTACGAGTCGACAATATTCACGATCACCATATGCATGCAGAATATGTTGAAGTGCCACAAGAGGTAGTCGATGCCGTCAACGCGACGAAAGCGCGTGGTGGTCGAGTGATCGCTGTTGGAACTACGTCGGTGCGCTCACTGGAAAGTGCCGCGCAAGATGCGCTTAAAAAGGGCACTGAGCTGGTTCCTTTTTTTGGCGATACTGAAATTTTTATCTTCCCTGGTTATGAGTACCAGTTGGTGGATTGCTTAATCACTAACTTCCACTTACCAGAGTCGACACTGATTATGCTCGTCAGCGCTTTTGCAGGTTATGAGCATACTATGGCCGCGTACGCGCATGCCGTGAAACATCAATATCGTTTCTTTAGTTATGGTGATGCGATGTTTATCACCAAGAACACCAATTAACGAGTGCTAGCATTACGCTAGGAGAAGAAGCTCCGCTTCGTTTTTCGCTAGGAATTGGCGACCGCTCTAGAGGGGTGCTTGCACCTAATCATGATACGTCAGACTGTTTCTCTGACATTGGAGGCTTCGTGAAGTTAACATACGAACTTAAAAAGAAAAACGGAAATGCTCGCCGTGGGCAATTAACCTTTGAACGTGGCACTGTGCAAACACCGGCATTCATGCCTGTAGGTACTTACGGCACAGTAAAGGGCATGACACCGGAAGAAGTAAAAGAGACGGGCGCAGAAATTTTGCTCGGTAATACTTTTCACCTGTGGCTGCGCCCTGGCCAAGAGGTGATGAAAATGCACGGCGACTTGCATGATTTTATGAATTGGCAAGGCCCGATCCTCACCGATTCAGGTGGTTTCCAAGTGTTTAGCTTGGGTGATATTCGCAAAATCACAGAAGAAGGGGTGCATTTTCGTAACCCAGTCAATGGTGACAAGATTTTCATGGACGCAGAAAAGTCGATGGAAATTCAAAAAGATCTGGGCTCTGACATTGTAATGATTTTCGATGAGTGTACGCCGTACCCTGCCACGCACGACGAAGCGAAAAAATCAATGGAGATGTCTTTACGTTGGGCGCAGCGTTCACGTGACCATTTCGACAAATTAGAGAACACCAACTCGCTATTTGGTATCGTGCAAGGCAGTGTTTACGAAGATTTGCGTGATGTTTCCGTGAAAGGTTTAACTGAGATCGGATTTGATGGCTACGCGGTTGGTGGCTTAGCGGTGGGTGAACCTAAAGAAGACATGCACCGTGTACTTGAGCACACTTGTCCTCAATTGCCAGAAGACAAACCACGCTACCTGATGGGTGTCGGTAAACCTGAAGACTTAGTGGAAGGGGTACGTCGCGGTATCGATATGTTTGACTGTGTGATGCCAACGCGAAATGCACGTAATGGCCATCTATTTGTGACGGGTGGTGTGATCAAGATCCGTAATGCAGTACATAAAACCGATACAACTGCGCTGGATCCGCATTGTGACTGTTACACTTGCAAAAATTATTCGAAGTCGTATTTACACCATCTGGATCGTTGTAACGAAATTCTGGGTGCGCGTTTAAATACTATTCATAACTTACGTTATTACCAACGCCTGATGGCAAGCATTCGTTTAGCGATTGAAGAAGATCGCTTCGACGCGTTTGTTGAGGAGTTTTATGCTCGTCGCAATCGTGAAGTTCCACCAATGGGCCAATAACGGTTTTGCTGCGTTTTGCTTAATTTGTGAAGTGATAAGCTTGAAATTAAGCCAACGCAGCCCAATTAGAATTACATTACACAACAATATTTTAGAGGACGTTTTCAATGAGTTTAATTTCTGTAGCACACGCAGCAGGTGAAGGTGCATCACAAGGTGGCGGTTATGAAATGCTGATCATGCTTGGTATGTTTGCGGTTATTTTCTACTTCATGATTTACCGCCCACAAGCCAAACGTGTTAAAGAGCATAAAAGTTTGATGGCCGCCATGACTAAAGGTGATGAAGTGTTAACCAGTGGCGGTTTAGTGGGTAAAATCACTAAAATCGCAGAAGACAGCGATTACATCTCTATCGAACTGAATGTGAACAATGAAATTGTGATCAAAAAAGATTTCATTACAGCGGTGCTACCAAAAGGTACGCTTAAGTCTTTATAACAGCTAAAGGATCCTTGCTGTGCTAAACCGTTATCCGTTATGGAAGTATTTGTTAGTGGTGTTCGCCATCACCCTCTCTGCTTTATATGCACTTCCAAATATTTACGGTGAAGATCCGGCAATTCAAATTACAGGGGCGCGTGGCGCCTCTGTTGATATGTCAACGCTGGATGCTGTCACCAAAGCTCTTGATAAAGAGAGCCTTTCTCATAAATCCATTGCTCTAGAGAATGGATCAATTCTTGTTCGATTTAACGATACCGATACTCAAATCAGTGCGCGTGATGTGGTGAGTGAAGCGTTAGGCAAAGATACAATTGTTGCACTTAACCTTGCTCCTTCAACGCCTTCTTGGTTGGAATCGATTGGCGCGGCACCGATGAAGCTTGGCCTTGATCTGCGTGGTGGTGTTCACTTCTTAATGGAAGTGGATATGGACGCTGCGATGGAAAAATTGATTGGCCAGCAAGAAGAAGCGTTTCGCAGCGAACTGCGTGATGACAAAATTCGCTATCGCGCCATTCGCTCAGTGGGCAACGACCGAGTGGAAGTCACTTTGCGTGACGATGAGCAATTAGAGCAAGCACAGCAAGCATTAACGTCGAAACATCCTGATATGACTTTTACTACGTCTAAGGCTGACGGTCGCTTTGCGCTGATTGCTCAATTTACTGAGCAGCGTTTGCAGGAAGTTCGAAATTACGCCGTTGAGCAGAACATCACGATTTTACGTAACCGTGTTAACGAATTAGGGGTCGCTGAACCCTTAGTGCAGCGCCAAGGTGCCAGCCGCATTGTGGTTGAATTACCGGGGGTTCAAGATACCGCTCGTGCTAAAGAAATTCTTGGCGCAACCGCGACTCTTGAGTTTCGTGAAGTTGATGACAAGGCTGATTTAGCCGCCGCGGCTTCTGGTCGTGCTCCTGCTGGGAGTGAAATCAAATCTGATCGTAATGGTCGCCCGGTTGTCTTGAAAAAACGCGTGATTCTAGGTGGTCAAAGTATCACGGATGCCAGCTCTAGCATGGATGAATATGGTCGCCCGCAAGTGAACATTTCGTTAGATAGCGAAGGCGGAAATAAGATGTCGGCGTTCTCTAAAAAGAACATTGGCAAGCTTATGGCAACGGTATTTGCAGAGTACAAAGACAGCGGCCGTCGGACACCTGATGGCAAAGTGATTCTGGATAAGCATGAAGAAGTGATCAACCAAGCAACGATTCAGTCGGCTCTTGGGCGTAACTTCCGTATCACGGGAATTGACTCTGCTGCAGAAGCTCAAAACCTTGCACTTTTACTGCGTGCAGGTGCGTTAATTGCGCCAATCTCTATTGTTGAAGAGCGTACCATTGGTCCATCAATGGGGCAGCAAAATATCGATATGGGCATTCAAGCCTGCATCTGGGGTATGGTTGCGGTGATGCTCTTTACGCTGCTTTACTACCGTGGTTTTGGCTTGATTGCCAATATTGCATTGATGGCGAACCTTGTGCTCATTATTGGTGTGATGTCGATGATCCCAGGGGCGACAATGACCTTGCCGGGTATTGCGGGCATCGTATTGACGGTCGGTATGGCCGTGGATGCTAACGTTCTGATCTTCGAGCGTATTCGTGAAGAGCTCCGTGATGGACGAAACCCACAACAAGCTATCCACCAAGGCTATGCTAACGCGTTCAGTACCATTGCTGATGCCAACATCACTACGTTGATCACGGCAATCATTCTATTTGCTGTGGGCACTGGAGCCATCAAAGGGTTTGCCGTCACACTTTCTATCGGTATTTTAACCTCAATGTTTACCGCTATTATCGGGACTCGCTGTATTGTGAACCTGCTATATGGTGGTAAACGCATTAAAAAATTGTCGATCTAAGGCTAGGAATTACTATGTTTCAGATTCTAAAAGCAGATAAAACGATCGACTTTATGCGTTGGTCTAAATTTGCGTTTTTATTCTCTCTTTTAATGATTGGTGCGTCTATTTTCACTTTATCAACCAAGTGGTTGAACTGGGGACTGGACTTCACCGGCGGTACTTTGATTGAAGTTGGGTTTGAACACCCAGCTAATCTTGAAGATATCCGCAGTGCTTTGGAAGCGAAAGGGTTTGGCGATGCGACGGTGCAGAATTTCGGTTCCGCGCGCGAAGTGATGGTCCGTCTTCGTCCACGAGCTGACATGGTTGGCGAGACGTTAGGCAACCAAATTCTTTCTGCTATTAAAGAGGGGACAGGAAAAAGTGTCGAGATGCGCCGCATTGAGTTCGTTGGCCCGAATGTGGGCGATGAATTAGCTGAAGCCGGAGGCTTAGCTATTTTGGCTTCGCTCATCTGTATTTTGCTTTATGTCTCCGTTCGTTTTGAATGGCGGCTCGCTGCGGGCGCGGTGATGTCACTGGCACACGATGTGATCATCACGCTTGGCATCTTCTCTATCATGCAAATTGAGGTTGATTTAACGATTGTTGCCGCTTTGCTGACCGTTGTCGGTTACTCGCTCAACGATACGATTGTGGTATTTGACCGCATCCGTGAAAACTTCCGTAAATTGCGTAAAGGTGATTCAGCCGAGATCATGAACAGCTCAATTACCCAAACCTTGAGCCGGACTTTGATTACATCGGGAACCACCTTGCTGGTGGTGATCGCACTCTTTGTGCAAGGTGGGGCGAACATACATGGTTTTGCCACCGCTTTACTGCTCGGTATCACCGTGGGTACTTATTCATCTATCTATGTTGCGTCAGCGTTGGCACTGAAATTAGGAATTACCCGTGAGCACCTACTTCCACCTCAAGTGGAAAAAGAGGGTGCGGAGTTCGACGAACTTCCTTAGCAGCCTGAAAGTTTCTTAAATATCCAAAGCCGCAGAATATTCTGCGGCTTTTTTCTACCCCATCCCACACCGCGGTCACTCTAAGTAGCAAAGTATAAAGCGAAACTAAAAAAGCCTCGTATATTGCTATACGAGGCTTGAATCAATTTTGACGGTGTTGGTGGTATTTAGTGCAACCTATTTAAGAATAGCGCTGTTACCGTTATCACGAATGTGTTTCAGAATCGCTTTAACACCACGTGCACTTGAACCTACAATGTTGCCCGATTTCATGTATTCAGTACCACCAGAGAAATCGGTAAGAATAACGCCTGCTTCACGAGCGATCAGCTCGCCAGCGGCTAAATTCCAAGGTCTTAAACCCAGTTCAAAGTAACCATCGACACGGTTTGAAGCTAGGTAACATAAATCAAGCGCAGGAGAACCAGTACGACGGAAATCAGCACATTCAACAAACAGTGCAGACATGATTTTCATGAAAGATTCGGCATGTTGCTTTTGTTTGTATGGGAAACCAGTAGCGAGAATAGTGCCTTGAAGATCTTTTAACTGTTTAACACGAAGGCGTGAGTTGTTTAATTGCGCACCAGCACCACGTTGAGCGGTAAACAGCTCATTGCGCATTGGGTCATAAACACAAGCAACTTCTGTTTTGCCTTTAATGCGAACCGCGATGGAAACGGCGAAGTGGGGTAAACCTTTGACGAAGTTTGTTGTGCCATCCAGTGGGTCGATGATCCATTGAACGTCCTTATCTTTACCGTCGATAAGCCCGTTTTCTTCAGCAACGATACTGTGTTCTGGGTAAGAACTTTTGATTGTATCGATGATCATAGTTTCTGCTTCTTTGTCTACGTTAGTAACAAAGTCATTAGTCCCTTTCTGAGTTGTTTCGATTTTCTCAGTATTTTCTAGTGATTTAGCAATATGGTTACCAGCTTTTCGCGCAGCGCGAATAGCAATGTTTAGCATTGGATGCATACAGTTTTCCCAACGGATGTTAAAGAACGAAAAAGCGGGCAGCAGTATAACAAAGTTTTATTAAAAAGGAAGTGGCTATTTTTTGCTCGGTTGTTCATGTGTAGCTAAAGGACCTGACCATTTTAGTCAGCTTTATGTTAGTATTCTGTCGTTTAAAATAGAGTGGCGTACAACGTAATGCTAGACAATGTAAAAATCATTTTAGTAGGGACATCTCATTCAGGAAATATTGGTTCTGCTGCCCGAGCGATGAAGGTCATGGGACTAAGTAAAATGATTTTGGTTTCGCCTCAATGCGAGGTAGACGCTCAAGCGATCGCTCTAGCGGCTGGAGCAAGCGACATTGCTTTAAATGCGGAGGTCGTGGATACGCTAGAGCAGGCTGTCGCAGATTGTGGCCTGGTGGTTGGGTCAAGTGCACGCTCACGAACTTTAGAATGGCCAATGCTTGAACCACGTGAATGTGGGGAAAAATTGGCACAAGAAGGGCAGCAATACCCGGTTGCTTTAGTGTTTGGCCGAGAAAAAACCGGGCTGACCAACGATGAACTGCAAAAATGCCATTTTCATGTGTGCATTCCGGCTAATCCTGAATACAGTTCGTTAAACCTTGCTATGGCCGTACAAACATTGAGTTATGAGGTGCGTGTTGCCTATCTAAATAATGAAAAAAAAGGTTATCCAGCCCAGCCAGAAGAAGCGTATCCTCTGCATCACGAATTGGAAATGTTCTATCAGCATCTTGAAAAAGTAATGATACAGACACAGTTTATTTCAAAAGAACAGCCGGGACAGATCATGAATAAACTCCGTCGGCTATTTTCTCGTTCGCGTCCAGAGTCTCAAGAAATCAATATATTACGTGGTGTGTTGACCTCAATTGAGAAGCATCGCAGCAATCAATAATTATCCAGATTAATAATAGGGTTAAATACCTGACTAAATTAGTCAAATAAATACTTGACCTATTTAGTCAGGTATGGAAAAATTCCAACCACATAATCAATGTGGATACGGTGATATGAGACTTACATCTAAAGGAAGATATGCGGTTACAGCCATGTTAGATGTGGCTCTGCATTCGCAACAAACCCCAGTGCCACTGGCGGATATTTCCGAACGGCAAGGCATTTCGCTCTCTTACCTTGAGCAGCTGTTTTCTAAACTGCGTAAAGCGGGGCTAGTTGCTAGTGTGCGTGGTCCAGGTGGTGGATACCGCTTAGGTGCAGATGCCTGCTCAATTTCGATTGGTACTGTGATTGCCGCTGTTGATGAATCAGTTGATGCAACAAAATGTAATGGAAGAGCCGACTGCCAAGGTGGTACTCGCTGCTTAACACATACGTTATGGCGAGATCTTAGCTCTCGCATTAGTGACTTTCTGAACAACATTACTCTTGGCGAGTTAATGATTGATAATGAAGTACTAGAAATTTCTGACCGCCAAGGCTTGGGCCTGACGGTGAACCACGGGTTAACCAATAAAAATACCAATACCGTGATTATCGGCTCGGTGCCCGTAGGTCTTAATGCCCGCTCATAGCGGCAATGTTTACATTGGAGTAGAAAATGAAACTGCCTATTTATTTTGACTATTCAGCTACCTGTCCAGTTGACCCTCGCGTGGCTGAAAAGATGGTTCAGTACATGACGATGGATGGTGTTTTTGGTAATCCAGCATCGCGATCGCACCGTTATGGCTGGCAGGCAGAAGAAGCCGTAGACACTGCGCGTGAGCAAATTGCTGAACTGCTTAATGCTGATCCTCGCGAAATCGTATTCACATCCGGTGCGACAGAGTCAGACAACCTCGCGATCAAAGGTGTGGCGCATTTCTATGCCAAGCAAGGTAAGCATATCATTACCTGTAAAACCGAGCATAAAGCGGTGCTTGATCCATGTCGTCAGCTTGAGCGTGAAGGTTATGAAGTGACCTATCTTGAGCCAGAATCGAATGGCTTGATTGATCTAAAAAAATTAGAAGCGGCAATGCGTGATGACACAATTTTGGTGTCGATCATGCACGTGAACAACGAAATTGGCGTAATTCAGGACATCATGGCGATCGGTGAGCTTTGCCGTGAACGCAAGATAATTTTCCACGTAGATGCAGCGCAATCTGCCGGTAAAATTCCCCTTGATGTGCAAGAAATGAAAGTGGATCTTATCTCCCTTTCTGCGCATAAAGCGTATGGACCTAAAGGGATTGGCGCATTATATGTTCGCCGTAAACCTCGTATCCGTCTTGAAGCACAAATGCACGGTGGCGGCCATGAACGTGGTTTCCGTTCAGGCACATTACCAACGCACCAAATCGTAGGTATGGGTGAAGCATTCCGCATTGCTAAGCAAGACATGCAAAAAGATTTTGACCACGCAAAAGCATTGCGTGATCGTCTACTCGCTGGTGTACAAGACATGGAAGCCGTGAGTGTGAATGGCGATTTAGATCAGCGTGTTCCGCACAACCTGAATATTAGTTTTGCCTTTGTTGAAGGCGAATCGCTGCTGATGTCTTTGAAAGACTTAGCAGTATCATCAGGTAGTGCTTGTACGTCGGCCAGCTTAGAGCCGTCATATGTACTGCGTGCGCTTGGTTTGAACGATGAAATGGCGCACAGCTCGATTCGTTTCTCATTTGGCCGTTTTACGACCGAAGAAGAAGTGGACTACGCCGTTGAACAAATCCGCGTAGCCGTAAGCAAATTACGTGACATGTCTCCTCTATGGGATATGTATCAAGAGGGTGTGGATTTAAACACCGTTGAATGGGCACATCACTAGTCCTTTAAAAGGTACTGGTTTATTCCCAAGGAAATAGAGGATTAGAGGTAACTATCATGGCATACAGCGAAAAAGTAATTGATCACTATGAAAACCCACGTAATGTTGGCTCTTTTGATAAAGAAGATCCAACCATTGGTAGTGGTATGGTTGGCGCTCCAGCTTGTGGCGACGTAATGAAGCTACAAATTAAAGTGACGCCAGAAGGCATCATTGAAGATGCAAAATTTAAAACCTACGGTTGTGGTAGCGCGATTGCTTCGAGCTCACTGGTTACTGAATGGGTGAAAGGCAAGAGCATTGACGAAGCGGCAGCGATTAAGAACTCTGAAATCGCGGAAGAGCTAGAGCTTCCACCAGTGAAAGTTCACTGTTCGATTTTGGCGGAAGATGCGATCAAAGCTGCCGTTGCCGATTATAAAAAGAAACACCAACAATAATATTAAGGGAGTGAATGATGGTTCACTCCCATAAGTTCAAACTAAGAATCTAAGGTTGTAGTATGGCCATTACCTTAACTGAAACAGCAGCGCATCGCGTTCGAGCATTCCTAGATAACCGAGGCAAAGGCGTAGGTTTACGTCTTGGAGTGAAAACAACAGGCTGCTCGGGTATGGCTTACGTGCTTGAATTCGTTGATGACGTTAACGAAGAAGACGAAGTGTTTGAAGATCATGGTGTCAAAGTGATTATCGATTCGAAAAGCCTCGTCTACCTTGATGGCACACAGCTTGACTATGTCAAAGAAGGGCTAAACGAAGGTTTTGAGTTCAACAACCCGAATGCAAAAAGCGAATGTGGTTGTGGTGAAAGCTTCAACGTGTAACGGATTGGCTTTCGGCGTGACTAGGCTCGCTTGAGCCTAGTGTCGAGCACTAGGAGCAATGTGTTAATGAACTATTTTGAATTATTTGGGCTACCAAGTCAGTTTGCACTGGATGGTAGCCTTCTTTCTTCTCAGTTTCGTGCGCTGCAAAAACGGTTTCATCCCGACAATTTTGCCACTGCGTCTGAGCGAGATCGCCTGCTTGCTGTGCAAAACGCCTCACAAATCAATGATGCTTATCAAACATTAAAATCGCCGATCAGTCGCGCAGAATACTTGTTGCTTGAACAAGGCATAGAGTTACGCGCAGAACACCAAACCATGCAAGATCCGCTGTTTTTAATGGAGCAAATGGAGCTGCGAGAAGAGCTTGAAGCCATCGCCTCACAGTCTGATGTTGAAAGTGCGTTATTCGATTTTGAAAACAGAGTTAGCAAGATGTATAAACAGCATCTTACCTTGGTTGAGCAACAACTTAATCAGGCTCAATGGAACCTTGCGGCTGATACGGTTCGCAAGCTTAAATTTATTGCCAAGCTCAAAAATGAAATAGAAAGAGTCGAAGAACAGTTACTCGGCTAGTTCGATAATAAGGACCAACCCATGGCATTACTTCAAATTGCAGAACCCGGTCAAAGCTCTGCGCCGCATCAGCATAAACTCGCAGCGGGTATCGACTTGGGGACAACCAACTCATTAGTCGCATCGGTTCGAAGCGGTAATGCGACGACGCTTGCTGATGAACAAGAACGCTCGATCCTCCCTTCGGTGGTCCACTATTCGGCTCAAGAGCGTTGCGTAGGCTTTGATGCCAGAGCACACGCGCAAGTTGATCCTGCCAATACCATCATTTCTGTGAAGCGTTTGATCGGCCGTTCACTGGCTGACATTCAGGCGCGTTATCCCACATTGCCTTATCGCTTCAAAGCCAGTGACAACGGTTTGCCTATTTTGCAAACGGCGCAAGGTGATAAGAACCCGATTCAAGTTTCCGCCGATATTCTTCAATCTCTTGCTCAGCGTGCCGAAGCGTCGTTAGGTGGTGAATTAGCGGGCGTGGTGATTACCGTACCTGCTTATTTTGATGATGCGCAACGCGTGGGCACCAAAGATGCCGCTCAACTTGCTGGCTTGCACGTACTGCGTTTACTCAATGAACCTACCGCTGCAGCGATTGCCTATGGCTTAGACTCAGCGCAAGAAGGTGTGATTGCGGTTTATGATTTAGGTGGCGGTACGTTTGATATCTCTATCTTACGCCTGTCGAAAGGCGTGTTTGAGGTACTCGCGACTGGTGGCGATTCTGCGCTCGGTGGTGATGATTTTGACCATTTGATTGCTGACCATTTTTTGAGCCAAATCGGCTTAGCTGAACCGCTCACTGCTGAGCAGCAACGAGCATTGCTTGATGCGGCCACCGAAGCGAAAATTGCCTTATCTGATACCGATAGTGTCGAGGTTTCTGTGCTGGGTTGGCAAGGGCGTTTAACTCGCGATGAGTTTAACCAACTCATCACGCCACTAGTAAAAAAAACCTTACTATCGTGTCGTCGAGCACTCAAAGATGCCGAGATTACTGCAGATGAAGTGTTTGAAGTGGTGATGGTCGGCGGTTCAACTCGTACGCCACTGGTTCGAGATTTAGTCGGTGAATTTTTTGGTCGCACACCACTAACTAGCATCAACCCTGATGAAGTTGTCGCGATTGGTGCAGCAATTCAAGCCGACATTTTGGTGGGTAATAAACCCGATTCAGAAATGCTACTGCTGGATGTCATTCCTCTGTCGCTGGGTATTGAAACCATGGGTGGCTTAGTGGAAAAAATCATCCCACGTAACACCACCATTCCTGTTGCGAAAGCTCAAGAATTCACCACCTTCAAAGATGGTCAAACAGCCATGAGCATCCATACGGTGCAGGGCGAACGTGAGATGGTAGACGATTGCCGCTCATTGGCTCGTTTTTCACTAAAAGGTATTCCACCAATGACGGCGGGTGCCGCGCATATCCGCGTAACTTATCAAGTTGATGCAGATGGCTTACTCTCTGTGACAGCGATGGAAAAAAGTACGGGAGTTCAGGCGGAAATTCAAGTTAAGCCCTCGTATGGACTGAGTGATAATGAAGTAGCAAATATGCTGCGAGATTCGATGACGTTTGCCAAACAAGATATGCAGACTCGCGCTCTGGCAGAGCAACGTGTAGAAGCCGATCGTGTAATCGAAGGTTTGATCTCTGCCTTACAGGCCGATGGTGATGAATTGTTATCTGAGTCAGAAAAGCAGATCCTTCTGAATGCAATAGAAGATTTAATTGTGCTGCGTAATGGTGATAGCGCCGATGCCATCGAGCAAGGAATTAAAGAGACAGACAAAGCCAGCCAAGATTTTGCTTCACGCCGTATGGATAAATCCATTCGCAGTGCACTTGCTGGTCAATCGGTAGATGATATTTAAAGAGAAAAATTATGCCTAAGATTATTGTGTTACCTCACCAAGAGCTTTGTCCTGAAGGTGCCGTTCTGGAAGCGCAAGCAGGAGAAACCGTACTGGATGTGGCGCTGAAAAATGGTATCGCTATTGAACATGCGTGTGAAAAATCCTGCGCATGCACGACTTGCCATATTATCGTTCGCGAAGGGTTTGACTCACTTGATGAGAGTGATGAGTTGGAAGATGACATGCTTGATAAAGCGTGGGGTCTTGAACCTGAATCTCGCCTTGGCTGCCAAGCTAGAGTCGCTAACGAAGATTTAGTGGTTGAAATTCCAAAGTACACACTCAATCTGGCTTCTGAAGATCATTAATCCTATTGAGTGTATTAACGCCCGTTCACTGTTTGTAAAAGGAAAGCAAAATGAAATGGACCGATTCTCGTGACATTGCGATCGAGCTTTGTGAGCAATACCCAGACGTAGATCCTAAAAATGTACGTTTTACGGATCTACACCAGTGGGTGATGGAACTGGAAGAGTTTGATGATGAGCCAAACCGTTCCAACGAAAAAATTCTCGAAGCGATTATTCTATGTTGGATGGAAGAGATCGACTAAGACTATTGCTAACATGATGGTTATTCAGTAAAACATCACAGAGTTAACAATTTTAACTAAAAAGAGCGGACCGAATGGTCCGTTTTTTTATCAAGTTGACATTTTGACCCTACAAAATGCTAACATCCCTTGGTTATTTAATCGTAATGGCACAGGTGAGGCCATATTCAGGCAAGGAGAAACCATGTCTACAAAGATGTCCGTATTTATCAGCCAACAAGCTGCCCAGCCTCAGTGGGGAGAAAAGGCGATTGTTTCGTTTTCAGAAAATGGTGCCACAATTCATGCTATTGAGAGTGAGCATGAACTCAGCGCGGTTCAGCGCGCGGCACGTAAGCTTGATGGGCAAGCTATCAGAGCTATCAGCCTACAAGGTGACGGTTGGCACTTAGAAAATATTTGGGCTTTCTACCAAGGTTATCGTGAAGCGAAAAAACTCAACACACTAGAATGGCAACCACTGAGTGAGTCAGATCAAGCCGAGTTAGAATATCGTATTAAAGCGACGGAATGGACGCGCGATATCATCAATAAAAGCGCCGAAGAAGTCGCTCCGCGTCAGTTAGCGACCATGGCGGCTGAGTTCATCAAATCGCTAGCCCCTGAGCATGTCAGCTACCGTATTGTCAAAGATAAAGATCTACTCACCGAAGGTTGGGAAGGTATTTATGCGGTTGGTCGCGGCTCCGAGCGTACGTCAGCCATGCTGCAACTCGATTACAATCCGACAGGAAAAGAAAGTGCTCCTGTTTTTGCTTGCTTAATTGGCAAAGGCATTACTTTTGATTCTGGTGGTTACAGTTTAAAAACGTCCAACTTTATGTCGGCGATGAAAGCAGATATGGGGGGCGCTGCAACGATCACCGGTGGCCTTGGTTTGGCTATCATGCGTGGTTTTAATAAACGTGTGAAACTCATTTTGTGTTGTGCAGAAAATATGGTTTCCGGACGCGCCTTGAAACTGGGTGATATCATCACTTATAAAAACGGCACAACAGTTGAAATAATGAACACCGATGCAGAAGGCCGCCTAGTGTTGGCCGATGGCTTGATTTATGCCAACGAGCAAAAACCACAGCTTATTATTGATTGCGCGACATTAACGGGTGCCGCCAAAAATGCACTCGGCAATGATTACCATGCACTGCTGAGCTTTGATGAGAGCTTATCACAGCAGGCATTGGTGGCAGCTCACCAAGAGAAAGAAGGCTTATGGCCTCTGCCTTTGGCTGAGTTTCATCGCTCTATGTTACCTTCAAGCTTTGCGGATCTCTCTAACATCAGCTCAGGTGATTATTCACCGGGAGCAAGTACCGCAGCGGCCTTCCTCTCTTACTTTGTTGAAGATTACAAAAAAGGGTGGCTGCACTTTGATTGCGCTGGTACTTACCGCAAATCAGCAAGCGATAAATGGGCCGCAGGTGCAACGGCAATGGGGGTGCGTACATTAGCACGCATTTTGACCGACCAAGCTCAATAATGAAAAACCGCTCAACTCTCTGTTTTGGGCGGTTCACTATAACTAAAAAAACAAAAGAAAAAGGATAACCTTATGGCTCTAGAAAGAACATTTTCTATCATTAAACCCGATGCGGTAGAACGTAACTTGATTGGTGAAATCTATCACCGTATCGAAAAATCAGGTTTGCGTATTATCGCTGCGAAAATGGTACATTTGAACGAAGAGCAAGCGAGCGGCTTTTATGCTGAGCATGAAGGCAAAGCGTTTTTTCCAGCACTAAAAGAATTTATGACCTCAGGGCCGATCATGGCTCAAGTGCTTGAAGGTGAAGATGCTATTGCTCGTTACCGCGAATTAATGGGTAAAACTAACCCAGAAGAAGCGGCATGTGGAACCATTCGTGCTGATTACGCATTAAGCATGCGCCATAACTCAGTTCATGGCAGTGATAGTCCTGAATCGGCGGCACGTGAAATCGCTTTTTTCTTCCCAGAATCAGAGATTTTCTCTCGTTAATCTTGGCGTTTTTTATCCCAAATTATTTCGATTAAGGCCTCACGTTGTGAGGCTTTTTTATACTCGTATGATTGGGAGCTGCAGAGTAAAAACAATCCGCCAAGCATTGAATGACTTAGTAATTGAAGGGTTGTACAACCCTTGTTGTTACTGCATAAAGGCTGTACAATTCGCGCCCTTATTTATTGTTTCCGTCGTTGAGAGGCCACATGACTATTGAAAAAGTCAATCTGCTTGATTTTGATCGCCAAGGTCTGCGTAAATTTTTTGCTGAAGAGCTCAGTGAAAAAGCGTTCCGCGCTGATCAGGTCATGAAGTGGATCTACCATTTTGGTTGTGATGACTTCGAACAAATGACCAATATCAACAAGAAACTGCGTGAGCAACTGCAACAACGCTGTGAAATTCGCGCGCCGATCGTTTCACAAGCACAACACTCGTCTGATGGTACGATTAAATGGGCGATGCGTGTTGGCGATCAAGATGTTGAAACGGTTTACATCCCAGAGGAAGACCGAGCGACTTTGTGCGTCTCTTCCCAAGTTGGCTGTGCTCTGGAATGCAAATTCTGTTCAACGGCTCAGCAAGGTTTTAACCGTAACCTCAAAGTGTCTGAAATTATCGGGCAAGTTTGGCGCGCAGCGAGAGAAATTGGCCTTGAGAAAGAGACGGGTCGTCGTCCGATTACTAACGTAGTAATGATGGGGATGGGTGAGCCTTTGCTCAACATGAAAAACTTGATCCCAGCGTTAGAGATCATGCTGGATGATTTAGGTTTTGGCTTGTCAAAACGTCGTGTCACCGTGTCGACTTCGGGCGTGGTTTCTGGTCTTGATCAAATGACAGGGCAAATCGATGTTGCATTAGCGATTTCATTGCATGCACCCAATGACAAATTACGCAGCGAAATTATGCCGATCAATGATCGCTGGGATATTCAAGATTTCTTAGCCTCAGTGCGTCGTTATATCGCCACTTCAAATGCAAACCGTGGCAAGGTTACGGTGGAATATGTGCTGCTGGATCACGTCAATGACGATATGGACCACGCGCACGAATTGGCTAAGTTGATGAAAGGCACGCCGTGCAAAATTAACCTGATCCCATTTAACCCTTATCCCGGTTCACCTTATAAAAAACCGAGTAATTCACGTATTGACCGTTTTCAAAAAACACTGATGCAGTATGAACACACAGTGACGGTGCGTAAAACTCGTGGTGATGATATTGATGCCGCTTGTGGGCAGCTAGTGGGTGATGTGATTGATAGAACCAAACGGACCAAAATGAAACAAATGGGTGGCGATGTCATTCCTGTCAAATCGGTCTAAATCGGATGATAAAGCAAAGCCAGAGATTCCTCTGGCTTTGTGCATTTTTACCATTTGAAATAATTTTCCGCGATTTTGACGTCAATTTTATGAAAAATATTGACCTAGCTGTAATTTCTTTCCTAAAGCCATGTTGTTTAACGTCAAATATCCATTAGAATTGCTAACTGACGTAATGTTAAATTTGAACTGTCGCCTGCATCAATGAATGCAAATTTTTCACCGTGTTGGAATGCACCATTTTATTACTACGAACTAATAACAATAAAAGTGATGACGGTGCCATTCGAGCCATAACATAATGAGATGTACAAAACGGATGACTACTGAACAAGAACAGATTATTGCAGATGTAAAAACAGACACGGTGCAACCCGGTACTTTATTAAAGGCAAAGCGTGAAGCGTTGGGATTAACGCAAAAGCAAGTTGCCGATAGGTTGCGGTTACGTCTCTCTATCATTCAGAGTTTAGAAGAGAATAACTTCGCCTCGGACCAAGTGGCGACGTTTACTCGCGGTTATTTACGTTCCTATGCGAAGGCCGTCGGGATCAAAGAGTCAGTTATTTTAGCTTCCTTTGATGATTGCTATCCTACGGTTGTCGCTGAACAACCGATGCAAAGTTTTTCGAAGAAAACCAAGCGAGAGAAACACGATAGCCGTATTATGACGCTGACATGGGGTATTTTTGCCATCATTATTGGTATTTCCTCATTATGGTGGTGGCAAAACCAAGAACAAGAGAATGTTGTGGTTGAGAGTTCACCATCAATCACTTCGACATCGGTTGAGCGTTTGCGAGATGAGGATTTCACGACCGTTCCTGAATTAGTACCTACGGTTGACGAATCTCAAGTAGAAGCAGAAGCGGTGGATGCCCCTGTAGAAATCAACACTCAGGCTGCAGAACTTATCCCTTCACCTGAAGATGATACAGCCGAAGCCGACCTGAGTGCGAGCGACGATCCTGTATTGGATAAGACGCCACCGCAGGATGCAACGAATCCATACGCTCCTCTAACGCTCACATTCAGCGCAGATTGTTGGATTCAGGTGAAAGATGCAGCAGGCAAAACCCTTTCCACTGGGATTAAAAAATCAGGGCAAACCGTAACCTTGCAAGGTGAAGCTCCGTTTCAAATCATTCTTGGCGCGCCTGAAAGCGTTTCAATGACATTTGCAAGTGAACCTGTAGACCTTTCTGGGTATACTTCCGGTAAAGTCGCTCGATTCACCTTACCTTAGA
Organism: Vibrio sp. V23_P3S9T160; assembly: GCF_963886625.1. Taxonomy (NCBI): domain Bacteria; kingdom Pseudomonadati; phylum Pseudomonadota; class Gammaproteobacteria; order Vibrionales; family Vibrionaceae; genus Vibrio; species Vibrio sp. V23_P3S9T160. The sequence goes on along the minus strand of NZ_CAWPDB010000022.1, from coordinate 37,519 downwards.
AAATACTATGCAACACGAATCTCCAATTAAGCGTCGTTCATCGACGCGTATTTATGTCGGTAATGTGCCCATCGGTGATGGTGCTCCTATTGCTGTTCAATCTATGACCAACACGCGCACTACCGATGTTGCGGCAACGGTCGCCCAAATTAAAGCGTTAGAAAAAGTCGGGGCTGATATCGTACGGGTTTCAGTACCGACAATGGACGCGGCAGAAGCGTTCAAGTTGATCAAGCAGCAAGTATCCATCCCGCTGGTGGCTGACATCCATTTTGATTACCGCATTGCGTTGAAAGTCGCCGAATATGGCGTTGATTGCTTGCGTATCAACCCTGGTAACATTGGCAACGAAGAACGTATTCGCGCCGTGGTCGATTGCGCACGTGACAAGAACATACCCATTCGGATTGGCGTGAATGGTGGGTCGCTCGAAAAAGAGATCCAAATGAAATATGGTGAGCCAACACCGGCCGCTTTAGTCGAGTCAGCGATGCGTCATGTCGATATTCTTGAAAGACTCAACTTTGATCAATTTAAAGTCAGCGTTAAAGCATCGGATGTTTTTCTCGCCGTTGATTCCTACCGTCTACTGGCTAAACAGATTGCCCAACCTCTGCATCTTGGTATTACGGAAGCAGGAGGCGCAAGAGCCGGTGCAGTTAAATCGGCAGTGGGCTTAGGTATGCTGCTTGCCGAAGGCATCGGCGACACGCTGCGTATTTCACTGGCTGCGGATCCGATCGAAGAGATCAAAGTCGGCTTTGATATTCTTAAATCGCTGCGTATTCGCTCGCGAGGCATTAACTTCATCGCTTGTCCAAGCTGTTCACGTCAAGAGTTTGATGTGATCGCCACAGTCAATGCGTTAGAGCAACGTTTGGAAGATATTTTGACACCTATGGATGTCTCGATCATCGGTTGCGTGGTTAATGGCCCAGGTGAAGCTGAAGCTTCTCATCTTGGTTTGGCTGGCAGCAACAAGAAAAGTGCATTCTACGAAGACGGCGTCCGCCAGAAAGAGCGTTTTGATAACGATGATCTGGTCAGCCAACTCGAAGCGAAAATTCGCGCGAAGGCTTCTATTCTCGATGAGAAGAACCGAATCAACGTGACTCAAATCGAACAAAATTAATCTCAACGACCTTACGGTAAGTATTGTGGCAAAAACAATTCAAGCAATTCGAGGCATGAACGACTGCCTCCCAACTCAGTCTCCACTTTGGCAAAAAGTGGAAGGCACAGTGAAAAACGTGATTAGTGCATATGGCTACAATGAAGTACGTATGCCTATCGTTGAGATGACACATCTATTTAGCCGTGCGATCGGTGAAGTGACCGATGTGGTTGAAAAAGAGATGTATTCTTTTGAAGATCGCAATGGTGACAGTTTATCGCTTCGCCCAGAGGGTACCGCAGGTTGTGTCCGTTCTGGTATCGAAAATGGTTTGCTCTACAACCAAGAGCAACGTTTATGGTACATGGGGCCGATGTTCCGTCATGAACGTCCGCAAAAAGGGCGCTACCGTCAATTCCACCAATGTGGGGTTGAAGTGTTTGGCCTGGATGGCCCTGATGTTGATGCCGAGCTGATTATGATGACCGCGCGTTTGTGGCGTGAATTAGGCATCGACAAACATGTTCGTTTGGAACTGAACTCAATTGGTTCTCTTGAAGCGCGTGCCAATTACCGCACCGCTTTGATTGACTATTTAGAGCAGCATCAAGAGGTGTTGGATGACGATGCCAAACGTCGCATGTACACCAACCCACTGCGAGTACTCGATACTAAAAATCCAGATATTCAAGCGATTTTAGGTGACGCACCCAAATTGTCTGAGTATCTAGATGAAGAATCCAAGCAACATTTTGCAGGCTTATGTGAACTTCTTACTGCTGCGGGTATCGAATATCAAGTTAACGAGCGCTTGGTGCGCGGCCTAGACTACTACAACCGCACCGTATTTGAGTGGATCACTGAAAGCTTAGGTGCTCAGGGTACGGTTTGTGGCGGTGGACGTTATGATGGCTTGGTAGAACAACTGGGTGGCAAAGCGACACCGGCAGTGGGTTTTGCCATGGGGTTAGAGCGCTTAGTGCTGATGATGGAAACACTGGAACTGACCGACGTGCGTCGCAGTGTCGATGTGTACATGGTCAGTGCGGGTGAAGGCACTATGATGGCAGCAATGAAACTTGCTGAGCAGTTGCGTGAACAGGTTCCGGGGCTGCGTGTTATGAACCATTTTGGTGGTGGTAACTTCAAAAAACAATTTAAACGTGCTGATAAAGTGGGCGCTGCGGTGGCTTTGGTATTAGGCGAAGATGAAGTCGCAGAAAGCACAGTAGTTCTCAAAGATCTTATCGGTGGTGAACAAATTACGATTTCTCAAACTGAAGTCGCGAGCAAACTGACGCATCTTGTGTAAGCAAGCGCATTTGAGACATCTATTAAAGAGGACAGGAAGTGGAACTCTACGATACTGAAGAACAACAAGTTGAAGCGATAAAAGATTGGTGGAAAGAGAACGGTAAAGCCGTGATCTTTGGTGCTGTAATTGGCCTTGGTGGCTTGTTTGGTTGGCGTTACTACCAAGATAGCGTTATTGCTGCGCAAGAAGCCGCTTCTGAAAGTTATAGCAAAGCGGTAACTCAGTTAGCGGCAAAAGGCGCAGAAGCTGAGATGGTTGTTGAGAGCTTTGTTGATAGTAATAAAGGTACAGAATATGCCGTCTTAGCCGCACTACAACTTGCAAAAGTTCAAGTAGAAGCGGGTCAAATTGATGAAGCTTTAGCGCAGCTTGAATGGGCAAAAGCAAACACTAAAGATGATGCTATTCTACCGTTAGCAACCTATCGCGTGGCCCGTATTAAAGCGGAACAAGGCCAGTTTGATGCCGCCTTAGCTGATCTTACGACCATCACAGAGAAAGGGTGGGCGGGACGCATTGCGGAACTACGTGGTGATATCTCATTGCGTAAAGGCGATACGGACGCGGCTTATGCGGCATACACGGAAGCACAACAAGCTGACGATGCAAGCCAAACGCTACAGATGAAACTGGACGATCTTGCCAAATAAGGGCACAAGTTGATGAAAAAGTTGTTCAACAAAGTGCTCGTTTCTGCCGTTGTGCTTGGAGCACTTGCAGGGTGTGCTAGTGAAGAAGACACCATTATCATGGCTCCTGTGCCAATGGTAACCAGTGAATTTACGCCCACAACTCAGTGGAGCGCATCGATTGGTGATGGCGTAGGGCATTACTTCTCAAAGTTATCTCCAGAATACGCTTACGACAAAGTATTTATTGCTAGCCGTGATGGTTTGGTGAAAGCCTTAAACCCTAAAACGGGTAAAGAGCTGTGGAAAACCGATCTTGAACAAGATGGCACCATGCGTTTATCCGGCGGTATAGCGGCGGCCTATAGCCAAATTTACATTGGTAGTGAAAACGGTTTAGTTACTGCGCTTAATGAAGCTACGGGTGAGCTTGTATGGCAAGTTAAAGTCGACGGTGAAGTGCTAGCAGCTCCGGCTGCAGATGCGAATATTATCATTGTTAATACCAGTCGTGGCACTTTGGTGAGTTTAGACCAAGCGACGGGTGAGCAAAAATGGACCATCAGTACTGAAGTTCCTAATTTAACGTTGAGAGGCGACAGCAAACCTGTTGCGGTATCGGGCGGTGTTTTTTGGGGAACCTCAGGTGGCCGTCTTGCTGCCGCTATCGTTGAGCGTGGTCAGTTGATTTGGCAACAACCGATTGGCATGCCTAAAGGTGCCACTGAAATTGACCGCCTAGTCGATGTTGATGCCTCACCTATCGTGATTGGCGGCATGCTGTATGCGGTTGGTTTTAATGGCCAGTTGATCGCCATTGATCTGCGTTCGGGCAAACCAGCTTGGAAGCGGAATTACTCTTCAGCAACAGACATGGCTAGCGATGGTGGCCGATTATTTGTGGTGACCGACAAAGATCATGTGGTGGCTGTGGATGCAAGAAGCGGTACCGAACTTTGGAGCAACAAACAGCTTGAACACCGTTTGCTAACTGCGCCAGCGATTATCAATGGCTACCTTGTGCTAGGTGACAGTGAAGGGTATCTACATTGGATTGATCGCAGCAGTGGCGAATTCGTTGCCCAACAATTGGTTGATAAGAGCGGTTTTGCGGTGAGTCCTCTCGCTGTCGATGATGGTTATGTCAGCATGACCCGTAATGGCAATGTAAAGAAACTGACGATTAAAAAATAAATCGTGATATAATTCACATTCGGCTCCTGGCTGGTAACAGTTAGGGGCCGTTTTATTGAATAAATAGATGTGGTTATAGGTAAAAATTTAATGCTTGCTAGCAAGTGTTTACCTATAACTACATAAGAGAAAATATTGTAGAGGTTAGTATGGTTCCTGTTGTTGCTCTTGTTGGGCGTCCCAATGTCGGTAAATCTACGTTGTTTAACCGATTAACTCGCACTCGCGATGCGTTGGTGGCGGATTTCCCCGGTTTAACGCGTGACCGTAAATATGGCCAAGCTAAATTGGGTGAGCACGACTTCATTGTTATCGATACCGGCGGTATTGATGGTAGTGAAGAGGGTGTAGAAACGAAAATGGCTCAACAGTCATTGGCCGCGATTGATGAAGCTGATGTTGTGCTATTTATGGTTGATGGTCGCGCTGGTTTAACGGCGGCTGATGAAGTGATAGCCCAACATCTGCGTAAGATTGAAAAGCGCGCTATTTTAGTCGTGAATAAAGTGGATGGCATTGACGCTGATGCTGCAAGTGCTGAGTTTTGGCAATTGGGCGTCGATCAAATGTACCAAATTGCTGCAGCTCATGGCCGTGGTGTTGGGATCCTTATCGACCGAGCTTTGAATCCACTTGCTGAAGAAATGATCGAGCAGGCTGAAGGCGAAATCGAAGATCTAACCGACTTTGAAGATGCCGAAGAAGAAAAGTTAGATTACACCGAAGAAGAAGCCGAAGCTGAATACAAACGTCTGCAAGATCAGCCGATAAAACTGGCGATCATTGGCCGTCCGAATGTCGGTAAATCGACACTCACCAACCGCATTCTCGGTGAAGAGCGTGTTGTGGTTTACGACATGCCCGGAACGACGCGAGACTCCATCTACATCCCGATGATGCGTGATGAGCGCGAGTATGTATTGATTGATACTGCTGGCGTGCGTCGTCGTACTCGCATTAACGAAACGGTTGAAAAATTCTCGGTCGTCAAAACCTTAAAAGCAGTTGAAGATGCAAACGTTGTTCTGTTAGTCATTGACGCTCGTGAGAATATCTCAGATCAAGATCTTAGCCTGCTAGGTTTTGCACTAAACGCCGGACGTTCGATAGTGCTTGCAGTCAATAAGTGGGATGGGCTCGATAACGACGTCAAAGAACGTGTCAAGAAAGAGCTCGATCGCCGTTTAGGCTTTGTCGATTTTGCTCGTATCCACTTTATCTCTGCATTGCATGGTACGGGTGTTGGTCATCTATTTGAATCGGTTCAAGAAGCGTATAAATCGGCGACAACACGTGTTGGTACATCGGTATTGACTCGCATTCTTAAAATGGCAACCGATGATCACCAACCGCCTATGGTTCGTAGCCGCCGCGTAAAACTTAAATACGCTCACGCAGGTGGTTATAACCCGCCGATTATCGTTGTACACGGTAACTTGGTGAATGAGCTGCCAGATTCTTACAAACGTTATTTGATGAACTATTACCGTAAGTCTTTAGAAATCATGGGTACGCCTATTCGTATCCAGTTCCAAAGCAGTGATAACCCATTTGAAGGAAAAGTGAATAAGCTGACCTTATCTCAAGAGCGTAAACGTAAACGCTTAATGACGATGATGAAAGGACGCAGCAAGTAGCCTTCCTCATAACTGAAATACCCAAGTTTAGACTTGGGTATTTTTTTGCCTAAAATTTATCATTGGCGATAGAACCTCACTTAACGTGGCGGTCTGGAAATGAAGTGCAGTACCAAAATGATTGAGTGAAAAACAGAGCACGGCAACGTTGCTGCTTTGTATAAGTATCAAACAAAATGAGTAGAACATTTCGCCAAAAGATCATTTTAATATATTCTTGTTTTTTTGATTTATTAGCTATTAAATGGAATTTTGTATCGTTATAAATCCATATGCAGAATATGTAACTTATGCTTTCGGTGTGTGGTTATATAAATGTTCTTTTGAGAGTAGATCGCTGAACGGAGCAGATAAAGCAAATGATCAGGCAGAGATCTTTTATCGATCATAGCCTAATGTGTATGAGGTGGTTGGTGAGCCTAAAGGTATTGTGATAGAGATCAAAGCTGAACTCTCGATAATCCGAGACCATACGTGCCGTTTGATGAAGTGTCGGCTATCACATGCATGATCTATCTACGCAAACGAGCTATCTATTAAAACGAACGATATAAAACATCTACCAAAATCACACTATGTGAAAGATGTTATGTGAAAGACACAAAGAGAGATGGGATCAATATGCAGGAAAATCTTTGCCCTTGTTGCCAAAATCCACTGGCGTGGGATGGGCGTTACCATTGTGCTCAGTGCAAACATCACTTTAACAAAATTGGTTTTTGCCCTGAGTGTGATTCTGAGCTGGAGAAATTGCAGGCGTGTGGCGCAGCAAACTTTTTCTGTAATTCATGCAATGAGCTCAAATCAAAATCTAAGATTCGATTTGAGTTTCAAGCACAAGATTAAGTGATTAATTAACGGTAGAGAAAACTTCGCCATCCGCCACTCGCGTAATCAATTGATCGCCAGTTTTTAGATCGCAAGCGCGGTGAATCACTTTGCCTGAGCTATCTCGCGTGATCGAATAGCCTCGTTTTAGTGTCGCTAATGGGCTTACTGCGTCAAGCTTCTCTGCAGCTAGCGTTAAACGGTGTGCTGTGCGCAGGAGTTTTTTCTCCATTACGTCCAGCAATCGTTGCTCGCTTTTGGCTAGTCGATGCTGCTGCTTCGCTAAGGTTTGTACGGGAGAATGCAACTGCAGTTGATGGTATTGCTGGCCAATGTGCTCGCGCTGAGTCGAAATATAGCGCTGTATCGCCCGCTGTAGGCGCATTTCTGTGTCATCAAGTTGCTGGCTTTGACGCTGCAAGCGATAAGTGGGGTGCTGTTTCTCTAGCGCGTGAACCAAAGCGCGTAAATGATGCGCTTGTTGACTAGTGTAATAGCGCATCGCACTTTGTAGCTTGTGTTGGTATGAGGCGAAAGCTTGTCGCTTATTACTGTTGTCTCGGCTGACTAATTCTGCAGCAGCGGAGGGGGTTGGGGCACGTACGTCAGCCACAAAATCAGCAATCGTCACATCGATTTCATGCCCGACGGCACTGATAATTGGGATCTGACTAGCGGCAATTGTGCGCGCTACGATCTCGTGGTTAAAACACCATAAGTCCTCTAAAGAACCGCCACCGCGACCCACAATCAATACGTCACACTCTTGCCTCGCATTTGCTCTACCAATTGCTTGAGCAATTTGAATGGCCGCTTGTTCGCCTTGAACCAGTGTAGGATAAATGATGACGGGCAAGCTTGGATCGCGCCGCTTGAGCACATCAAGAATATCAAACAGGGCTGCGCCAGTTTTTGAAGTAATAACTCCGACGCATTGAGGATTTTCCGGCAAGGGGCACTTATTGGATTGTGCAAACAGCCCTTCTGCGGCCAACTGCATCTTCAGCTTTTCAAAATCTTGCTGGAGACGACCATCCCCTTCGGGTTGCATGCTCTCGATAATGACTTGGTAGTCACCTCTGGGTTCATAAAGAGAAAGACGCGCTTTAACAAGTACCTGCTGGCCATTTTTAGGTTTGAATGTCACAAAGCGATTATTGCCTTTGAACATCGCACATTTTACCTGCGCGCGAGAATCTTTGAGTGAGAGGTACCAATGGCCAGAAACCGGAGCGGAGAAGTTCGATATTTCACCAACGAGCCACACAATACCCATTTCATTTTCAAGTAACAGGCGTACTTCAGCATTGAGACGGGAGACAGTGTAGATGTTTTCGTTGGTCAAAGAAGGCAAGGCTAATCCCCTAGACGAGGGTATGGAAATTAGCCGCAATATAATACATATCAAGGGTCGGAATGCAAATTAAAAATGAAAAAATGAGTGGTCAAGCGATTACCTCGGGCGTATAATCCGACCGCAATATCAAATCCAAATCGATTTATCCTGTTCATTGTGTATTAGGGCAAATTGAGACAACTTGGATTTACCTTTTATTCACTCCTCTTAATTGTGAGATATTGCAAATGCTAAGAATTGCCAAAGAAGCGCTGACATTCGATGATGTTCTTCTCGTACCAGCACACTCCACCGTTCTCCCAAACACAGCCGATCTCCATACTCAGCTGACCAAAAATATCGCACTGAACATTCCGATGATCTCAGCTTCTATGGATACAGTGACAGAGGCTCGCCTTGCGATCGCTCTTGCCCAAGAGGGTGGTATTGGTTTTATCCACAAAAATATGCCCATTGAAGAGCAGGCTGAACAAGTCCGTCTTGTCAAAATTTTTGAAGCGGGTGTAGTCACTGCGCCAGTAACAGTTCGCCCTGATGCAACCATTCAAGATGTGATTGCTTTGACAGAGAAACATGGTTTTGCCGGTTTCCCTGTGGTGAGCGATCACAATGAGCTTGTCGGTATCATCACCGGCCGCGATATTCGCTTTGTTACTGATTTAACAAAAAAAGTTGAAGCAGTCATGACACCAAAAGATCGCTTAGCCACAGTTAAAGAGGGCGCATCTCGTCAGGATGTACAAGAGCGCATGCACAAAGCGCGTGTTGAAAAAGTCTTGGTAGTGAATGATGAATTCAAACTGACTGGTATGATTACCGCGAAAGATTTCCATAAAGCAGAACGCAAACCGAATGCTTGTAAAGATGAACAAGGGCGTTTGCGTGTTGGTGCGGCTGTTGGTGCCGGTGCTGGCAATGAAGAGCGCGTAAAAGCATTAGTGGAAGCGGGAGTGGATGTTCTATTGATTGACTCTTCTCATGGCCATTCAGAAGGTGTACTTAACCGTATTCGTGAAACGCGCGCCGCTTATCCTGATCTCGATATTATCGGCGGTAATGTTGCAACGGGTGCCGGTGCGAAAGCTCTAATTGACGCGGGCGTAAGCGCGGTCAAAGTCGGTATTGGCCCGGGTTCAATCTGTACAACGCGTATTGTAACGGGTGTTGGTGTACCTCAAATTACGGCGATTTCTGATGCAGCTGAAGTGGCTGATCAATACGGTATTCCTGTGATTGCTGATGGCGGTATTCGTTTTTCTGGCGATATTTGTAAAGCGATTGCTGCTGGTGCATCTTGCGTGATGGTCGGCTCCATGTTTGCTGGTACTGAAGAAGCTCCGGGTGAAGTTATTTTGTTCCAAGGCCGTTCATATAAAGCTTACCGCGGTATGGGTTCGCTGGGTGCAATGTCTCAAGGCTCTTCTGATCGTTATTTCCAATCTGACAATGCAGCTGACAAGCTTGTACCTGAAGGGATCGAAGGTCGTATCGCTTATCGAGGCCGTCTAAAAGAGATCGTTCATCAACAAATGGGTGGTTTACGCTCAAGCATGGGCTTAACTGGCTCGGCCACTATCGAAGATTTGCGCACTAAAGCCGAGTTTGTTCGTATCTCTGGTGCAGGTATGAAAGAGTCACACGTGCACGACGTTCAAATTACCAAAGAAGCGCCAAACTACCGCTTGGGTTAATGACGAACCACGAATAGCTTGAAGCTTATGGGGAGCGCGATGCTCCCCATCCACTACATTAATGATTGAGATTGACCTTAAATGACTAAAGATATCCATGACCAACGTATTCTGATCTTAGATTTCGGCTCTCAGTACACACAACTGGTTGCCCGCCGTGTTCGCGAAATCGGTGTTTATTGTGAGCTGTGGAGCTGGGATGTTGAAGAAGCGGACATCCGTGAATTCAACCCAGATGGCATTATTCTTTCTGGTGGCCCTGAAAGCGTGACTGAAGCCAACTCTCCGCGTGCGCCACAATATGTGTTTGATTCTGGCGTCCCTGTGTTTGGTGTTTGCTATGGCATGCAAACCATGGCTGAACAGTTGGGCGGAAAAGTGGCCAGTTCTGAGGAACGTGAATTTGGTTATGCAGCTGTACAGCTAATGGGTGAATCGGCCCTGTTTAGCGACCTTGAGCTAACGCAAGACGTTTGGATGAGCCACGGAGATAAAGTGGTGCAAATTCCGGCTGATTTTGTCAAAACAGCGCAAACGGAAACTTGTCCTTATGCGGCAATGGCGAATGAAGAGAAAAAATATTATGGCGTGCAGTTTCACCCAGAAGTGACGCACACCAAAAACGGTCTAAAAATGCTTGAGAATTTCGTTCTCAACGTTTGTGGTTGCGAGCGTCTATGGACGGCTGAGTCTATCATCGAAGATGCGGTTGCTCGTATTAAAGAGCAAGTCGGCGACGATGAAGTGATCCTTGGCCTATCGGGTGGTGTAGATTCGTCAGTTGTGGCGATGCTGGCTCATCGAGCGATTGGCGATAAATTAACCTGTGTATTCGTTGATAACGGCCTATTGCGTCTGAATGAAGCTCAGCAAGTAATGGATATGTTTGGCAACAAGTTTGGTTTAAACATCATTTATGTTAATGCAGAAGATCGTTTCCTCAACGCACTGCAAGGTGAGTCTGATCCGGAAGCGAAACGCAAAATCATCGGCCATGTGTTTGTTGATATCTTTGATGAAGAATCAAAGAAATTGAAAAATGCGAAATGGCTTGCGCAAGGCACGATTTACCCAGATGTGATTGAATCGGCCGCCTCTAAAACAGGTAAAGCGCACGTGATTAAATCTCACCATAACGTTGGCGGTTTGCCTGATGATATGGAAATGGGATTGGTTGAACCACTGCGTGAGCTTTTCAAAGATGAAGTACGCAAGATTGGCCTAGAGCTTGGTCTGCCTTACAACATGCTTTACCGTCATCCATTCCCAGGCCCTGGCCTTGGCGTACGCGTGTTGGGCGAAGTGAAGAAAGAGTACTGTGATTTGCTGCGCCGCGCCGATGCTATTTTCATTGAAGAGCTGCATGCCGCTGATCTGTATAACAAAGTGTCACAAGCTTTCACGGTTTTCTTACCTGTTCGTTCGGTAGGCGTTATGGGTGATGGACGTAAATACGATTGGGTTGTATCGCTACGCGCAGTGGAAACCATTGACTTTATGACAGCACATTGGGCGCACCTGCCTTATGAGTTCTTGGGTAAGGTTTCTAACCGTATCATCAATGAAGTTAATGGTATTTCTCGTGTGGTTTACGATATTTCAGGTAAGCCACCAGCCACCATTGAGTGGGAATAATTCCTCCAGAAAAGCGTACTCCTTCTGTGAGTGCCCTGTTATGATTGCTGCGAAATAGTCGGGGAGCCGATGCAGATTCTGCATCGGCTGAGATCGAAATTCGAGACCCGTCGAACCTGATTCAGTTAATACTGACGTAGGGAACTATGAGCACTTTGTCACGAGCCGAATAACAACGGCTAACCTTTGTAAATTCGATTACCGAACTTTCCAAGCCACGGTCAAAGTCAGTTCCTGTATGTCTTGTCATAGGAGCGACCATGGCACAACCAATACAGAAACACACACAAGAAACGACGCTATTAAACATACCTGTTGTACTCACTATCGCAGGGTCTGATAGCGGTGGAGGGGCAGGCATTCAAGCCGACATAAAAGCGATATCGGCAACTGGCAGTTTCGCGTGTTCCGTTATTACCGCCATTACTTCACAAAATACTCAAGGCGTCTCCGCCATTTTCCCCATTCCACTTGATCATATCGAAAGCCAGTTAGATGCCGTCTTTAGCGACTTGAAGATCGTGGCCGTTAAAATTGGCATGCTAGCCGATGCCAGTATCATCAAGATCGTTGCCAAAAAAATGCAGCAATACCAACCCAAGAGCCTTGTGATTGACCCCGTGATGGTGGCGACCAGTGGTGATTTATTACTTGAGCAATCGGCAATCAGTACATTAAAAGAAATATTGATTCCTTTGGCTGACATTATTACCCCCAATTTATTTGAGGGAGCAGTACTTACTGGCAAGCCGGTTCCTCAATCTGGAGTCGAAATGAGCGGTATGGTGGCTGATTTACGAGCGTTGGGTGCAAAGGCGGTGCTGCTAAAAGGTGGGCATTTAGAACAAGATGCAAACAGCAATGATCTTTTGATCATGCAATCTTCGTCAGAATTACTCAGTGCGAAGCGCTTTCCAACCCAAAATACCCATGGGACGGGTTGCACGCTCTCTTCCGCGATTGCTTCCTATCTTGCTCAAGGTAATAACCTGCACAAATCCGTGTATTTGGCTAAACAGTATATCTCGCAAGCTATTGGCTATGCCGATGAGCTGGATGTTGGCCAAGGTCGCGGCCCAGTTCATCACTTTTTTACTGGCCACGCTCATGTGCGCTAAGCCATTGCCGGTGCGATGATGCTTGAGAAATTTGAGGCATTGGTTGTTCACTTAACCTGATGAAAAATAGATTGAACTCTAAAAGCCTCAAGCTTTTTTGAGGCTTTTTCATATTTATCGACTTGCCTTCAAAGGGCGATGTCGCCGTACGATAATTGGTTTACATCATGATGAAACCACTCGCATTTTGACATTTAATTAATAAGTTTCACTGTCAACAATGGCTCGGCTATCCATACTATTTTCACCGTACCCACTAAGCAAAAAATAAGGGATTGATATGTTGAAAACAAAGCATTTAGCCGTGCTGATTAGCAGTGTCTTAGCCGCAAACAGTTACGCGTTAAATATCTTACCTGACCCTGAAAATTCCGCGGGTTATATTGTCTCTAAAGTAGAGCTACAAGCGGCAGAAAAAGCCAAAACAGCGGATCCTATGTATGCCATCTGGTCGAAAGCACTAGAAACGCGTTCGAATGCGATTGTTGAAGCAATAGTACCGGGTTTAAGTTCTAACCCTGAAAACGTCAAGCGTGTTGAACGAGTTTTTCCACAGTACGAGTGGGATTTCTTAACTCAAATGGCGGCTCCCGAATACACCTACACACGCTTCTTACGGGCAATTGGCAAATTCCCCGCGTTTTGTGGCGAATATACGGATGGCCGAGATTCTGACGCAATTTGTAAAAAATCCATTGTGACGGCTTTTGCCCATTTCTCACAAGAAACGGGTGGCCACATTGCGAAAGACAACGTATCTGATAACCCTAATGGGCTTGAAGAGTGGCAGCAAGCACTGGTTCATGTACGTGAAATGGGGTGGTCTGAAGGGCAAAGTGGCTATACAACCGGTTGTGGCCAAAATGATTGGCAAAATGCTCGTTGGCCGTGCGCCGCCGGGCAAGGGTATTTTGGTCGAGGCGCGAAGCAGCTCTCTTACCATTTCAACTATGGCGCTTTTTCTGAAGTGATGTTTGATGGTGATGCCAAAGTACTGCTCAATAACCCCGGATTAGTCGCTGATTCTTGGTTGAATTTAGCCTCAGCGATTTGGTTCTTCTTAACACCTCAAGCACCGAAGCCGGCAATGTTGCACGTAATTGACCGTACATGGACACCTTCGCAACGTGAAAGCGATGCTGGTATTGGCTATGGTTTTGGCACCACAATTAACGTTATCAATGGCGGCATTGAGTGTGGTGAACAGAATAAGGATAAAGGTCAACCGGTTAATCGCATTCGCTACTGGGAAGGGCTAGCGGATCATTATCAAATACCGATTGAGTCAGATGAAAAGAACACCTGTTGGCAGCAAACACCTTACGGCAGCTTAAATTTGAACGGTGCGACAGATGTGCTGTATACCAACTGGGATGGTAATTGGAAATATTACTCTGATCGGCCAGGTGGCTACTCGTTTGAATGTGAACTGGTTGGTTTCCAAACCGCGTATTCAGCCCTTGTGGCTGGTGATTACGAAAAGTGTGTGACTAACTTTTATGGCTCACATTCAAGCTGGCCACAAGTGCGTGTTGTGGATGCGATTGATCCCGGTACGCCACCAGAGCCGCCAGTGGATGGCATCGTCGGCTGGGAATCGACAAAGGTATATAACACGGGCGATAAGGTGAGCTATAAAGACGCTACTTATGAAGCTAAGTGGTGGTCACAAGGTAATGAACCCACTCAAGGTGATCCTTGGAAGCTTATTACAGGTGAACCAACAGCGCCCACAACGCCTGACCCTGTTGAGCCTCCGCCAGTCGTCAATGAGCCAGAACCGCCCGTCACGCCAGAGCCTACGCTACCAAGCAGTGATTTTTCAAACTGGGTTGCAGGGGTTACTGTTGCAAAAAATGGCGATAAAATTACGCATAATGGAAAGTGTTTTATGGCTAAAAACAACCCCGGAGTATGGGAATCACCCACGCAAAGTAACTGGTTTTGGGATGAAATAAACTGTCAATAGAGAGTAACATTTAGCAAAAGGAGAGCAGCACGATCGAATTCGGTTGCTCTGCTCTCTTTTTGAACAATTAAGTGGTTAAATTTACAATCTTAGTTTTCGTTAACGTTCTTTCCATTTTGTGTGCTACTCCACTAAAATCCGCGCGTAATTTTTATCAACATTTTTTAAGGTACTCGCGAATGTCTACTAAATTGGCCAATCCAGCGCCGCTAGGCCTAATGGGTTTTGGCATGACGACTATCCTGCTTAATATCCATAATGCAGGCTTTTTTCCTATCGACTCTATGATTTTGGCGATGGGTATTTTCTACGGTGGTTTAAGTCAAGTCATCGTGGGTATCATGTGTTTCAAACGTGGTGACACTTTTGGTACCACAGCGTTTACCTCTTACGGCCTATTTTGGCTCACATTGGTTGGCCTGATTGTCATGCCATATATGGGACTACCAGCAAGCCCTGCTCACTTTATGGGTTGGTACTTAACGTTGTGGGGCATTTTCACTGGTTTCATGTTTATCGGTTCATTGTGCTACCCACGTGCTAAACAAGTGGTATTCGGCTCACTGACCATTCTATTTGCTTTACTAGCTGCGCGTGATTTCACTGGTAGCGAACTTATCGGCACGATTGCTGGCTTTGAAGGCATCTTCTGTGGCGCAAGTGCGATTTATTTTGCAATGGCTCAAGTTCTGAATAATGAATATGGCCGTGTTATTTTACCGATTGGTGAAAAGAAAGCGCAAAACGCTGTTGTCGAAAAGTTGACGACACAAGAAATCGCAGCCTAATACGGGTTGATGAAAAAGAAAAAGGGTTAGCGTTTGCTAACCCTTTTTGCGTTTACCTTGAATGCTTTTTGCTGATGAGCTAATCGTTAGGATGATGGTTGTTCAACACCCACGGAGCTTTCTTCTACGGTTGGCTCTTGCCCCGTTTTGCGTTTATATTTTCCTTCCCAATATGTCGCATTCTTAATGCCGAGTTTTACTGGGTTGAAAAGATACTCATCGACACCTTGTTTTTGTTGCTCTTCATAATCTTTGAGTGCTGCAATAGCTGGTTTAGCCATAAAGAAGATGATCAAAATCCCGACTATGTTTAGCCACGCCATCAAACCCACGCCCACATCACCCATTGCCCAAGCAAGGTTCGCGGTTCTCACTGTGCCGTAGAATACCGTTGCGATGATCACTACTTTAAGAAGGAACATCAGGCCATCGACTTTAAAGGTGCGGCGAATGTAAGCAATGTTCGTTTCAGCAATATAGTAGTATGCCAAGATCGTGGTAAAGGCGAAGAAGAACAGAGCAAACGCAACAAAAGGTTTACCCACGCCCGGTAGTGCGCTCTCAATCGCCATTTGGGTAAATACTGGGCCATTGGCACTAATATCCGCCGCGATGTTCTGTACTAAAAATGCACCTTCTGCGCCGCCGTGTACGTTATAAGCACCAGTGATCAGAATCATGAACGCGGTTGCGGAACAGACCAGCAAAGTATCAATGTAGATAGAAAAGGCTTGCACTAAACCTTGCTGCGCAGGGTGATCAACACTCGCGGCAGCCGCAGCGTGCGGTCCAGTACCTTGGCCTGCTTCGTTTGAGTAAACACCTCGTTTTACCCCCCAACCAATCGCAGCACCAATACCTGCCATTGGTGTGAACGCATCACCAATGATCATGGCAAAAATACGTGGTACTTCACTGATGTTAAGCAGGATGATAACAAACGCAGTAATGACATAGGCCAAAGCCATAAATGGCACCACGACCTGTGTGAAGTTAGCGATACGCTTAACACCACCAAAGATGATGAAAGCTAAAATAATTGACACTACGGTACCAGTAAAAATCTTAGCAAAAGTGAAGCTACCGATAGTGGTTTCAATGATTGGGCCAGCCCCAAAAGCCGCTTCTACGGCATTACCAATGCTGTTGGATTGCACGCCAGGTAAAAGCACACCACAGGCAAAGATGGTGGAAATGGCGAAGATCCATGCATACCATTTTTGTCCCATCGCTTTTTCGATGTAATAAGCGGGACCACCACGGAATTCACCTTCATCTTCTTCTTTATAAATCTGTGCCAGAGTTGATTCAGCATAAGCAGTCGCGGCACCAAAAAAGGCCACTACCCACATCCAGAAAATAGCACCAGGGCCACCAAAACCAATTGCTGCGGCTACGCCTGCAATATTACCCGTACCGACGCGTCCCGAAAGTGAAACGGCCAAAGCTTGGAAAGAGGATATCCCTTTGGTTGAGCTTTTTCCGGAAAGAAGAAGTCGCCACATTTCAAAAAAGTGACGGACCTGAACGAATCGGGTCACAATTGAGTAGAATAAACCCGCACCAAGGCATAAATAAATTAGCGCCGGGCTCCAGATTATTCCATTCAGAAAATCAACAAATGACTGCATATGCATTTCCCTGTTTTAGTAGTTTTGGTGAGTGTTGTGTTTGCTTTGTGGGCAACATATTAATCTTTTTGTAACTTAGATGTTAATTTATTTGTCTGTGAATAATCGTTAGCGTGATGAGGAACACAAAATGCTAATGAAATGTTAAATAATAGGTGGGTTAATTAGAATTGGCTAAAATTTCAGCGCATATGGGTTGGTCACCCGAAAGGTTGGAAATTAAATCCTCTCGGATGAATCATTATGCATAATAACTTTCCACTAAGGTTTAGCTAATAATAAGCATTTTCTATTGTGACTAGTTGATGAGGTAGCGAGAGAGATTCAACTCATGAATTGGTAAAGCACAAGTTTGCTCATTGACAATGTCGGCAAGAAGCTGTCCAGATCCGCAAGCCATCGTCCACCCTAAGGTTCCATGTCCGGTATTGGTGTAGAGGTTTTCAAATGGAGTGGAGCCTATAATCGGGGTCCCGTCAGGCGTCATTGGTCTAAAGCCTGTCCAGAATTCAGCTTGTGCTAAATCACCGCCTTGAGGAAAGAGATCGGTCACGACTTTTGCAATGGTTGCTTTGCGCGCATCAGGCAAGGCAGGATCAAACCCGGCTAACTCTGCCGTGCCCGCGACACGAATTCGATCCTCAAAACGAGTGATGGCCACTTTATATGTTTCGTCCATTACCGTTGAACGTGGGGACAGTTCGGCGTCGACAATCGGCAGCGTTAGTGAGTACCCTTTCACTGGATAAACAGGAATGGAGATACCCAATGGCGCAAGTAAAGCGGTAGAGTAACTGCCGAGTGCGACGACATATTTGTCTGCTTTTAGCTCACCTTTATCGGTTTGGACAGCGGTGATCTTTTTGCCTTCAGTGGTTAATGTTTTTATTTGTGTATCAAACAGAAATTGCACCCCACGGCTTTTCGCGAGCTCTGTTAATTGTTGGCAAAACAGATAGCAGTCCCCAGTTTCATCGTCGGGGAGGTACAAACCACCTCGCAATTTATCGCGTACAAGAGCAAGCCCCGGCTCTTGCTTAATGCACCCATCGACATCAAGAAGCTGATAACGAATCCCACTTTGCTCGAGTAGTTTGATGTCCTTTTGTATCGCTTGTAGCTGTTTTTCGCTGCGAAATACTTGCAACGTTCCAAGCCGACGGCCTTGATATTGCAGGTTATGTTGCTGATTCAGGTCAGCCAAACAAACGCGGCTGTAATTGGTAATCGCCAGCATTCTGGCTTTATTGATGTTGTAACGATCCTGTTGGCAGTTCAATAACATTTTACCCATCCACGCCAACAGATGTGGGTCGATAGACGGTTTTATTTTCAACGGTGCATGCTCTTCAAACAGCCACTTTAATGCTTTTTGTGGGATGCCGGGTGCAGCCCAAGGGGAAGAGTAGCCGTAAGATATTTGCCCTGCGTTAGCAAAACTGGTCTCTTTTGCACCTTGTGATTGGCGATCCACCACCGTTACTCGGTGGCCCGCTTGTGATAAATACCATGCGCTGGTTAGCCCGATGACGCCGCTACCTAAGACGATCACGTCCATGTTGTCTCCTTAAATCACCCTAGTGTGTTCTCTGAGCACATTCAGAGTCGGTGTAAATGTTCACATAATGGCAACATCAAACATCAAATTGAGTGGAAACACAATCACTAGCCCCTACACTTATTTTTATGTGGTGATGACAAAAGGGGCGGTAAATGAAGTCAGAGACAGGTCGATGCTGCTATCAAAACCCTGATGGTTGGTGTTGTGATCAACCTAGTGGTGAGTCTGGCCTTTGTTATTGGCATGACCCCAAAATAGATAAAAGTAATGACGACATCAAATCTCAGGTTGAACAATGGGCGGCCTCAGGTAAACCTTTAGATGGATTTCAGTTGGCTAAAGCAAATTTAGTCGATCTCAACCTCGTCAATCGGGGCCGTAAAACTGGCTATCAATGTCGGAACGCCGATTTTTATCGAGCAGATCTGACCAATGCTCACTTTTTTGGTTTGGATTTACGAGGTTCTTCTTTGATGAAGAGCAAGTTGGTGTGTGCTAACCTCCATTGCGCCAAATTGCAAAAAGTCAATTTGCTGGGGGCTGATCTTTCTCGCGCTAGGTTGGAAAATATTGAATGGGGAGAGGAGTTGAAGCAAGAGCAAGAAGCTAAAGTGGCCTTAAAAAAAGGAGAGTACAAGCAGGCTTGTGCACTATGGCAAGAAGCTGAGGAAGTGAGCAGGGGAGTTCGTAAGCAGTGTGAAAAGCAAGGCTTGTTCGAAATGGCCGGAACGTTTTTTAAAAAAGAGATGCGTTTCAGACGTTACCAAATGCCCAAGTTTAGTCTTCAGAGAATGTTGTCGAAAACCGTTGATTTGTTTTGCGGTTATGGGGAAGAGCCGTTAAGAGTGGTGTTATTTTCGCTTTTTGTCATTCTGGCCAGTGCAACGGCTTACTTTTTCTTAGGTACCACCTCTGCAAACCCGATCTATGATGATGTAACAGGGTGGACATTTTACTTATTAGAGTTTTTCAACGCGATCTATTTTAGTGTCGTCACCTTTACCACTTTAGGTTATGGCGATATCTCTCCAGTAGGTATTGCGCGATTTATTGCTGCATTGGAAGCCTTCTTAGGCAGTTTTACCATGGCACTATTTGTTGTGGTGTTCGTTAAAAAAATGACGCGTTAGAACTCACTCGAAGTGAACTCTCAGCGCTGAGTATGTTTGTGCTTCAAAACTGCATAAATCATTAAAGCAAAGGCAATCGCAGCGGCCACCCAAATCCAGTAACGGTGCGCGGAATAAAAAGCACTGATTTGGTGAAGATGTACAAACGCAAAATGGGTGAGTAAACCAAAGACCGCGACCCAAACCGTGGTGGCAAGCACGTTACCCAGTAAAAATACTCTGATGGGCATTTTCGCTACTCCGCAGGCTAATGGCATGAATTGTTTCATCCCCTCAACAAAGCGACTGATGATTAAGCAAATCGGGCCGTATTTTTGAATAGCGCTTTGCAGTTTTTGAAATTTAGCCCCTGAAATATAGCCTTTTTTATCCAACCAACCTTCAAAATAATAGCCGAGCAGATAGCCGCAACTGTTACCAATAAAGCAGCTTAGCCACGATATAATCATAACCAGCGAGAAATTCATTACGCCATTGGATGACAAAATGGACGCGGCAATCATGAGCGATTGGCCGGGCATCGGAATGCCAATCCCTTCGAAAAAGATGCTGATGATCAGTGCTAGGTAGCCGTACTGTTCCAATAATGGCTGCATTGAGAGGATTAGTTGATTGATAGGTTGCAAAGCGAGTATCCACCATCGAAAGTTTGAGGTTATTTAATACGCTGGTTCTTGGTTTGAATCAACGTCATCGTGTGATAATGCCCATTTCTTGGCCCTTAAAATCGAATACGTTGTGGTTAGTACCTTCAAATTAGCTGAAAATCATCAGCAAATTTGTTGTGGTTTCTATGTTCTTTTGGCGTAGTACACTGCTTAAAAATCAAGAGGAGTTTTTTATGTTTCATGCCCATGTTTATTTTGAGCTCGCAGAGCAAGCGAAAGCACAACGCGTACAACAAAAAATTGCCCAACAACGACATGATGTACAAGCCATGTTTGGCTTAGTACCAAGGCTTGTTGGCCCGCACTTAAAGCCGATGTTTGAAGTACACCTTGCTGACAATAGCCACGGATTTATTGAGTGGCTAGATGAACATCGGGAAGGTCTTAGCGTGTTGATCCATCCGGTTTCTGGAGACGATAGGTATGACCATTCTGAGGGACAAGTTCTGTGGTTAGGAGAGACTTTAGGAGTGAACTTGGCCGTATTACGTTAGAGGATGCCTATCAAATTAATAGCCACAGTGAATTAGTGTTTAATGCTCATCTTGTCTAGTCTTTACATGAAGCAACAGAGCACAATAATTATGGCAAGGTTTTAAATAAAAAAGTTTTTCGACCAAGTCGTGACTGCTGGCACATTACCTCCCGTTGTTATTGCATATACATAATGTTGTTCTAAGTTTTGTTGCATTTGAATTTAATACAGAGAATGTTCAGTCAATATCGACTGTGCTGAGTATTTTTAGAATAAATCAAGCACACTTAAATAGCCGCAGTAATGCGAAGCAAGGAGAACGCAATGGAGAATAAAGGTATGAATTCGGGCGGTAAATGCCCTGTCATGCACGGCGGAGTAACTTCTGCTGAACTATCGAACATGGATTGGTGGCCAAAATCACTGAATCTTGACATTCTTCACCAGCACGACGTGAAAACCAACCCAATGGGTGCGGATTTTAATTACCGCGATGCGCTAAAAACATTGGATGTTGATGCCTTGAAAAAAGATCTCAAAACACTGATGACCAATAGCCAAGAGTGGTGGCCTGCCGACTGGGGGCATTACGGCGGTTTGATGATCCGCATGGCATGGCATTCTGCAGGTACTTACCGAATTGCAGATGGTCGAGGTGGTGCGGGCTCTGGCAACCAGCGTTTTGCTCCGCTTAACTCGTGGCCTGATAACGCCAATTTAGATAAAGCTCGTCGCTTATTGTGGCCAATCAAACAAAAATACGGCAACAAAATCAGTTGGGCGGATCTGATGATCTTGGCGGGTAATATGGCTTATGAATCCATGGGGCTTAAAACCTTTGGTTTCGCTTTTGGTCGTGAAGATATTTGGCACCCAGAAAAAGACACTTATTGGGGCTCAGAAAAAGAGTGGCTAGCGCCAAGTGGCGGAGAAAATAGCCGCTATTCCGGTCAGCGCGATCTAGAAAACCCGCTTGCTGCCGTGATGATGGGCCTGATTTATGTAAACCCTGAAGGCGTTGACGGTAATCCAGACCCGCTTAAAACCGCACATGACATGCGCGTTACTTTTGAGCGGATGGCAATGAATGATGAAGAAACCGTGGCGCTGACAGCGGGCGGGCATACGGTGGGTAAAGCGCATGGTAATGGTAGCGCTGCGAACTTAGGGCCAGATCCTGAAGGGGCGGACTTGCACGAACAAGGCTTGGGTTGGAATAACCATACCAGCCGCGGCATTGGCCGTAATACGGTCACCAGTGGTATTGAAGGTGCATGGACTACACACCCAACCCAGTGGGATAACGGTTTCTTCCACCTGCTATTTACTTACGAATGGCAACTAACGAAGAGCCCAGCCGGTGCGTGGCAGTGGGAGCCAATCAACATCAAAGAGGAAGATAAACCGGTTGATGTGGAAGACCCAAGCATTCGCTATAACCCGATGATGACCGATGCCGATATGGCGCTGAAGATGGATCCTGAATATCGCAAGATCTCAGAGCGTTTCTACAAAGACCCAGCGTATTTCTCTGAAGTATTTGCTCGTGCTTGGTTTAAGCTTACTCACCGCGATATGGGGCCTAAAGCGCGCTACTTTGGCCCTGATGTTCCGGCCGAAGATCTCATTTGGCAAGATCCCATCCCCGCAGGTCGTAAAGATTATGATGTGGATGCGGTGAAAGCGAAAATTGTGGCCAGCGGCTTAAGCATCAGTGAGATGGTCAGCACCGCATGGGATAGTGCTCGAACTTTCCGTGGTTCCGATAAACGTGGTGGCGCTAACGGTGCACGCATTCGCTTAGCTCCTCAAAAAGATTGGCAAGGTAATGAGCCAGAAAGACTCAGCAAAGTGTTGGCTGTTCTGGAGAAAATTGCCGCTGATGCGGGTATTAGCATCGCCGATACCATTGTTTTGGCGGGTAACGTCGGTGTTGAACAAGCGGCCAAAGCGGCAGGCGTTAATATTACTGTGCCTTTTACTGCGGGACGTGGTGATGCAACGCTTGAACAAACGGATGTGGAATCGTTTGATGTGCTTGAGCCACTGGCGGATGGTTTCCGTAACTGGCAAAAGAAACATTACGTGGTTAACCCAGAAGAGATGCTGCTAGATAAAGCGCAACTATTGCGCCTGACCGCCCCAGAAATGACCGTATTGATTGGTGGATTGCGAGTGCTCGGTACAAACTATGGCGGCAGTCAACATGGTGTATTGACAGACCGTGTTGGGGCGTTGACTAACGATTTCTTCGTTAACCTCACCGACATGAATTACACTTGGAAGCCAACAGGCCGTAACTCTTACGATATGGTTGAGCGTAAGAGCGGTAAAACAAAATGGACAGCGACTCGTGTTGATTTGGTGTTTGGCTCAAACTCCATTTTGCGCTCATACGCTGAAATTTACGCGCAGGACGATAACAAAGAGAAGTTCGTCAAAGACTTTGTCGCTGCTTGGACCAAAGTCATGAACGCCGATCGCTTCGACGTGTTGTAAGCTATCTCCACTCAGTAATCTTGATATTAAGGCCCTCTTAGCGAGGGCCTTGTTGTGCCTCGGTTTTCTCTAAATGGCTTTTTCTAAAAGACTGGTCTCTAAAAAACGAGTGTTTCTAAAAACAGACGGAACCTAAAAACAGATGGTATCTAAAAAATAGAGGGCATCTAGGAAGCATCGCACAGCGATATATTTTATTGTAATTCCAAGTGCGCCAGTGTTTTGAAGTGCTTGAAGGTTTCGCATTGCGACAGACTTTTACCTAATTTTTTATTAATCAGCACTTGGAAAAGATCATACAGCCCCATCGCCTCTTCATAGTCACATTTACTTAAGGCTAGGAAAAAGATCAGATAGGCCTTTTCACCATTACCCCATTCAATTCCACGCGGTGCAGCGACGGTGTAAACCATCGAACGTTTAGCAAAGAGTTCAATCGAGTGAGGTAGAGCAATGTATTCGCCCATCATGGTTGAAACCAAACTCTCTCGCTCTTGCAGTGAAGCTCGGTATCCTTCCTCTACCAACTCTGTTGATTCAAGATGCGAGCAAACCTGTTCAAAGAGGTGTGATTGCTCAATGACGTCATCAAGGTAGAGAAATTGAGCCTTGGAAAAATACTTATCCAAAAGATAAGAGTGCGTGCGATCAACCAACACTTGTTTGCCCAGTTCTTCCAATTGATGTTGGGTAGGGAAGGGGTCAACCACAAAGCTCTGAATCTCTCTATTGGCTAAGGGCATGGTGGTAATAATGAGGTCCGCTTGCGTGGCATCAGCGGTGATCAACTGTTCAGGGGAATAAACCGTTTTCATATCCAATTGCGGATACTGGCGGCGGATGATCGCTTCTAGCCCAAGTGTTGCGGCATTACCGGCGTCGCAATACAGGAGCGCTTTGGGTGTACGGTGACCTAAATGGTAATTACGTTCAAGCCCCACACCAATGTGAATCACAAGATAGCCTATTTCGTGCTGTGTCATGCAGTGACCCGTCTCTCTGATCCAGTCTGCGATGGCCGATAAGGTAATACTGTAAGCGAGTGGGTAGTGCTGTTTGATATGCTCGGCCAATGGGTTAATTGTGGCGACATGATGTTTGACACGAATGATCATATGGCAGACGTGGTTGTGAAGATCGCGGCGTAATAGCGCATCGTCACGCACATCGTAAGGGTAATTTTGATAGATATAATCAAAGATGTGAGTGACTAGAGCATCGGCTTCATGCCGTACACCTTGGCTAAGGAGTGCTTGATTCGTCGCAATTCTCGCTTGAATGTGAATCGCCAAGGCGGCAATTTCATGGTTATTGGCGGGTAACAGCATCGGTAGCGCAGAAAATAACGCTTTGGCAATTGGTAGCGTCGTTTCATGAACATCGTTTTTAGAAAATTCGGTAAGCTCTTTGCCACACGCGAGCCTGTGCAGTGTGACGGCAGCATAAAGGGTTAACCAACGCAGCCCAATATCATTGATATAGAGTGTATGGTTGGTCAACACTTCACGAAAGCGCGCTGCAAAAATTTGCTGAGATTTTTCAGGGAAAATCGTACTAATAAAGCCCAGAGCTTGTTTTGTCTCTTTTTGTTCGATGTAGATAAGTTGGGTTAAACGGGAGCGAATCGCCATTTCTGGGCCTTGGATCAGCATGCCCAAACGAGGTTTACTTTCAATCGATAAACCAAACGTGGCCAGTTGGCTGCGTACATCAACCATATCATTTTGAATAACGGTACGGCTTAGATTCCATGTCTCGGCCAATTCGTCAATTTTTACGCCTTGTTCTGCCGTTAATAGCAGTACTTGAATCTGGATGATGCGCTCTTTACTGGTCCTTGGAATCGTTTCTGCATTTTGCACCCTCGACAAAAAATGCTCGAAAGTTGATGGGTTGTAGATATTGAGTTGGTAACCGGAACCGCGCTGGTGGAGAAGATGCGCGCCATGATTGACCATCACATTATTGAGCAGCGCGACATCGGTGCGTATGGTGCGTGTCGAAACATTAAGCCGTTGCGCAAGTTCGTCCTGAGTCAAAGGCGAGGCGGATACAGCATCCAACAGATGAATTAGGCGAGGGTGCGGTAGCTTGTACATCATCGATTCCCATTCCAGCATGAACAGCGCTATCTAAAAGGTAAAATGCACTAAAGGCAATAGATAGCCAACGCTTTGTTATGCCGGAGCACATGCTCCGGCGTCGGAGTTATGAATGTGCTAGTTGTTTTTGAGTCATGGCCAGCAGGGTTTTCACATCCTCGGGGCGAGTCTGTCCGGTCTCTTCATCGATGATTGAGCTATAAATGTGTGGAATGACTTTTTCGACTCCAGCATCGAGAGCGATGCGTAAAATCTCTTCAAAGTTGTTTAGATCAATACCACCCGTTGGCTCTAACCAAAAGTGGTGACGAGCACAGGCGTTGGCAACTTCTTGGTACTCAGCTTTGCATTTTAGCCCCTGCATTGGGAAGAATTTGACTGAGCTGCAGCCCATATCTTGCAACATGGCAATCGCCGTATCAACGGGAACAACCGCTTCTTCCATACCTGAACTTTTCGGGCCAGTTGAGATTTTAACCAAGCCAACAGTGCCTGATGGTGAAATCAAACCATTCACGATGGTGTGATTTTGACCTAGAGCTTGACGCGTAGCCCCCACACCAGTAAAGACTTGATTGACATGCTGAGGTTGTAGTATTCCGGCTAAAGCCGTCACCATATCCGATTGTTTTGGATCCCCTGCGCCAAGGCCAATCGATAAAGCATTCTCGATTTTTTCAGCGCACGCTTTCATATCAGCCGCAGCGCTTGCGGTATCTGGGTAATCTTTCGAGAGCATACCGACCAACACATGGCCTTCTGCGGCTTGGTAGACTTCAATCGCATTATGATGAGAGCCCGCCAGCACATTGAGACATACACGGTCAGCGTAAAAATTAGGGCTTAAAGACATTCTAATGACTCCTGATTCAGTTGGTTCATGGCGCTAAGAATAAGTTCAAGTTGATGAGATGAAACACTGCGGACATCAAATTCCACAGAACCTTCATTGGATTTGTAAGCGCGGCAGTAAATCGCTGGGTTACCATTTTGGAGGCGTGTGACGGCTTCATTAGCGCTGATACCAAATTGTTTGGCATCAAAACTCACTTCTGCACGTGCGATATCTCGGCCTGCACTGTCCCAAACCACGCGCGCGCTTATCCCTTCAATACGGTTTAACCCCTCGATAAATGGCGTCATTTTATCCACCATTTGTTGGCCGGTTTCTTGTTGGCGGCTTAAGTACAACTCAATGGCATGCGTTAGGCCTAAAATGCCTTCTTTACCGACTTTCATGGCACGGCCAATACCTGCAGATTGCTGCTTAACCCATTCCACATATTGATGTTTCCCAATCACTAAACCGCTGGTTGGGCCTTCAATCGCTTTCGCACCACTGTAGATCACCAGATCAGCCCCTTGCTGATAATAGAGTTGTAGATCCTCTTCTGCTGCTGCATCAACAATCAACGGAAGCTGGTGGTCTTGAGCCACTTTGGCCGCTTGTGCCACGGTTAACATGCTTTTTTGCACGCAATGGTGCGATTTAATGTAGAGAATGGCGGCGGTATTGGGGGTGATTGCCGCGGCTAATTGTTCTGCGCTGCATTCATTAGCCCAACCGGCCTCAATCAGGTTACCGCCGCCAAGATTTACCATGCTGCCAACCGGGGCACCATAATTGACGTTATGCCCTTTGGGGATCACAATATCCGTTGCGATCGGGTGCGTTTTTGCATGCAGATGCTCAAGCAGATAAGGGTTACCACGCACAATGACTGCCGCGACACTCTGGGCAATTCCCGCTGAAGCGCATGAGACCACGACTGCATTTTCAACTTGCAGCAAACGAGCAATATATTGGCCAGTTTTGTTCACCAAGTCGCTCATTTCAAAGTAGTTGTTCATCCCAAAACAGACAGTCTGTTCCACTTCGGGTTGCGGAGTAGAAACACCAAGAGCTGTCATACGGCCAGATGCGTTGATCACTTGTTTCAAGTGATATTTTTCAAGAATGGAAGACATAATGCTGTTGTCCTTGTTCAGTCAATACAAGCTTGCCGTCAATAATGGCAGCAAGAGGCGTAAATCTCTGTTGTCCAGTTCGATGTTGGTGATGAGTATCGGTGTAGTTAACCGACGCTTTATTGATTGTGTAGAGCGTTAAATCGGCATCATAGCCTGCAATTAAGTGCCCCTTTTTCGCTAGGCGAAGTGCTTGCGCTGCTTGACTCGTCACGCGCTCAATGATCTGCTCATGGGATAATCCGAGCGTAAAAAACATCGACATCAGGTGGGCAAGACCGTAAACCGGGCCATTGAGCCGGTTCTTACAGTAAATGTCAGAACTGATCGTATCGGGCAAAATCCCTTGTGCGATGGCCTGCTCAGCCACCTCAAAACTGAAACTGGCACTGCCGTGGCCGATATCAAGTTTCATGCCTCGAGCTCTGGCCTGCTGAACGCTGCTTTTTATTTCCCCATGACAATCAAGAATGCGGTTAGGCTTGCCATTAAAGCAGTGAGTGAGAATATCGCCTTTGCCCAGCAGAGCGACAATCTCATCCAAATCTGGCGGCGCATTACCGACGTGCACCATCAATGGAACGCAGCCGCATTGCTGCTGTAATGCTTTGGCTGCATGAAGTGGCATTAAGCCATTGTGGCCGACAACACTACCGCTCATGCGTGCTTTTAAGCCGACAATAAATTCGGGATGACGAAGCAGTGCTTGCTTTGCGCTATCTAGATCAATGTCGTTAGCATCGGCCAGTTCATTTTGGCGCAACAAGCCAATTTTCGAGATGTTAAGTAGTGCGTGCACATGGGTTGTGCATTGCGCTGCAAGCTGCGCAAAATCATCCACATCGTTTGCGCCTGTGCTGCCCGCATCAATGACAGTCGTCACGCCACCGGACACCCCAACGTTATCGGGGTGGTCGTTATAAATCGGCGAGTTCGGATAGCAGTGAGTGTGGCCGTCAATCCAACCAGCACTGACAAAAACGTCATGATCTAAATCGATGGTCTGTTTTGCCAATGAACCAGCAAGATCGCCCACCGCCGCTATTTTGTTGCCCTGAAGGGCGATATCGATACTACACCCACCCGCTTGTTGGGCATTTTTGATCAGGATGTCATACATAATTTGCATCTCACGCTCTTCGCTCATCGGCGCGAAGAGCGATTCTCAGTAGAATTTAAACCCCAGCTTGTTTTACAGTGCGATAGGAAAAAGAGCTCCTAACGCCATCGCTCCGAGAATGGCACCACCCGTAATCGGTTTACCCCACACATAGAAAATCAATGCGCCACCTAGAGAGCCGATTCCAATTGGGATAGAAGCGGCCATCGCAGATAAAATGATCAATGGTCCAAGAAAACGGCCGGAGCTATTACCTGCTCCCATCATCACATCAGCCCCGTAGGTTGAATCGCTTTGGTTAATGGTGAATTTACGTGCCAGCACAATTAAGCCACCAATCGCCAAACCAGCGAGCATGCCTGTGATTAACGAAGCGGTGAAATTTTCAAGAGGATAAACAATGCCAGCACCCAGTAATAAAGCTGGAATCCCTAAACCCACACCCGTTTGCACCGCGCCACCGATATCCAAAATGCCCACGAGCGAACCTTCAATGATGCGTGCAAACAGAAAGCTTGCACCAAAAGCGGCCACCGCACCGTACGCGCCTGTATCCATCCCTGCTCGCAGCATGGACACAAACGCCACCTCGTTAAAAGCACCGACACCGTATAAGTAGTACATGTGCGTTCCGGCAAAAACCCCGGCTGAAAGCAAGCCCACGAAAATCGGGAAAGACCAGTCGGCATACCAAAAGTTGTTTTTCATTTTTTCGTCCATGGTCAACTCCTTATTTGCCACTGATCATGAGATGGATATTTTCAAGCCACAAAGGAACTTGCATATGGAAAGCTTCGATAAATTTCATGTCGAACCCGCGGAAGAAAGCACTTAACGCAAACAGTGCAATAATCGCCGCCATCATGATCTGGGTTACTTTGTTCCAACCACTCTCTTCAACACCTTTACCAATCAAAATACCCAGCACCAAACCAGGAACGGCGTTGCCCATAATCATCTGAGCTAAACCACCAAAGATAGTGGCCCAAAAGCCCGATTTTTTACCCGCTTCAATTGCCGCTAGCCAGAAAATAACCGGCATGACGGTATTCACCAGTAAGTTTGCCGCAGGTACTAATACCTTTACCGCCGTGACTTGCAGCGCCGCAGGAACGGCCGCCGCCGTTGAGTTAAGAAACGCAACCACAATCGCACCGATAATGGCGCAAGCAATGCCCATTCGTTTTGGATCATGCAAGGTAGTGGCAAGGTCGCGGTTTTTTATCATCAGCGCCGCCGCGCCCCAGTTCGGGATGATGCGGTGGTCAACATCTTGAGTGAATGCCCCTGCCGCAACCGTTGAGGCCCAAGCATTAAAGAAGAATCCAAGCCCAAAAGAGAAGTGAGAGGCAGGGTCGCCTTCACACGAGTTCAACTCTCCCAGAGTACGAAATGCACCCATACCTTGGATAGTTGGAGCATGGAACATCCTTGCCGCGCCTACTCCAACGCCGATACCGACTAAGCCACCAATGATGATGGACTTAAAGAGAATGATAAGAAACATGTCAGGGATCCTTATAGTGACCTGTTAACGTTTGAAATCGACCTGTTCCACATCGATGTGGGTCAGGCTGACCGTAACCTCTAGCTTGACGCTGTATTGGCGTCGATCTCTTGCAAGAAAGAAGAAAAGGAATTTCTCTCGCTTTACTTTCTCTTCTGCTTGCAAAACGTTGACGTCTAACGGCTCAATCCGGAGGAGGACTTTTGCGTTATTCTTAAGTAACGTGGGTTGTACTTGGCTTAAAGCCGCAGCAAAAGCCTGCTGCTTTGTTTCGCCCTTGCCACTCACGGTTACCTTAGTGGTTAACTGCTCTTTCATGCTTTGACGCCATGCTTAGCCACAAACGCCTTCACCAGTTTTTCGCCCAGCTCTTCTTTATCCATAAAGCCGAAACCCAAAACCACACAGCCTTCATTGATCGCGGTTATCCCTTCCTCAACAGAGCGCATTCCATAACGGCATTGATAGCCATATTTTGTTTGCGCTGTGATAGCACCTGCGCCGCCGCTGCCGCAAAAAGAGATCCCTAAATCGGCTTGCTGCTGTTGCATGACATCACCTAACTTCATGTCTGCGGCCATGCCGGGAATAACCGTCACTTCAGCGCCTGCCGCTTGAGCACCGGCTCCTACTTTCTGACCTTTGCCCATGCGATCACCAATAACGACTTTGATTACTGACATGTTGTTTCTCCTGCTGTTGGGTTTAATTCGTTTTCTTTAGCTACTTCAAAATGGACCGAAAGCAGATGCGCTTCTTCATAAGCGAGGTTCTCCATCCAACGACACACTTGCTCGGCCAAGGTGAAACAAATAGGAGAGATTTCATCAAACATCTCCATATCGAGTTCAGGTAACGATTCACCGCTAAATGAGCGCCAAACCATCGCTTTGATGTGTGTTTCGAGCATTTTTTTCTGTAGCGAATCGGGGTAGATAGCGTGTGAATTAAGCAAGGCAATGGCTCGTTCGGTGAGCGACAAGCCAAGCTCTATAATCTGTGCATCATCCATGCTAATGGGTTGAGAGTTTTGCACCGTGGGATTCTCCAAATGTTTAGCTTGGAGAAGAAAATAGCGTAAAAGGGAGCAAGGGTGGATAAGCCCTATTTCCACTTCCAAATGGAAATAAACCGTGGCCAGTAACATTCGCGCGGTTTTATGTGATGTGTGAATAAGATTTATGGGAATAAATGCGCTGAAAAGGTGATTTGAATCGCTATTTCAAGCGCAAATTTATCGTCTCTTTATTTGCTGCATGTCACAAAACAACTGGTGGTTATTTTGGTTTTATGTTTATTTTCCCAATCGAGCGTCAGGAAGCACGCAATATTAACGGAGGATAGCTTTGAGCCGAGCAAAAGTACGCATGCTGTCGGTTGCGAGCATGGGAGCGTAGTCAGCGTTTTGTGCCTCAAGTTGATAATGGTTTGGTCCTATTTTGCGTACTACGCGTAGCAAGTAGTGGTTATCACCCGTTTCATCTTGAGTTTCAATCGCCATGACCAGATTAGAAATTGAACCTGCGCTCTTTGGTGTGACCCATTCAAGTAGTAGTAAATCACCATCTTGAATCGGGTTTTTACCTCCATTCATTGAATTACCTGAAGCGGGGGCAATGAAATGTCTTGTTGGGTCAAGCTTACCGTAACCATCGGCGACTAAATATTGATCTTGAGTATCATGAGTACCTTGCTTGAAATGACCGCAAGCAATTTTTAGATCGGGGTAGAGGGGCAAATAGGTACCTTTTTCGCTTGCTTGGCTTGGTAACGGAAGGATCTTGGCCGAAGTTTGGATTGGCTTCGAGTTTGAATGTGCTTCTTGCTTACTGACTCGCTGTATGTATTCGGCAAAACGCAAATCGACAAGTTCTTGAATAAGATCATGAAGCTGTGGCAAATCGGCATTGTCTACAGCAAAAGTGGGTAAAAAGCGATGATTATCCACCTTAAACCATGCATGGCCAGAAGAGTCTGGGCTTGTAAATGCTTTGACTGGGTTTCGATTCCAGTAATTTAGCCATTCGGATCCTGTTGCGCTAAATTGCTTGGCTTGTTCGGTGAGATCTCGTCGCATTAAATCAGGTCTACGTGATAGCACTTTATGACTTTGAATCGCTAGCTCATTCAATGTTGGGGGCTTTCGCAAACCATCAAGCTCTAATAGTACTTCAAGTAAAACGGCTTTAAAGCATTTGCTCATCGCTGTGATTTCGACTGCTTTGAGCAAAAACTCGTCATATTTCGTCAGTCGTTGAGTCAGTGCTAAGTCACTTTCTTGGTCTGCCACGAACCTAAACCAACTTTTCATCGAGCGGCGTACTTTACTGAGATCATAGCCATGGTGGAAAAATTCGGCGGCACTTGGTCGGTGTGCGAGCTGATGCTTGAGATCTTGGTAATCTTCAGCCGCAGTTGAACGTATCTGTTTTGCTAAGGTTTGCCAAAATTGCAGCAGTTGTGGATCAAAGTTGACATAGCAACCAGCCGCTAACGAAGTGGTTTGGTTGGTCGTTTTGACTATTTCTTTCAGTGAACCCACATTGAGTAGGGTTGCGGGCCGATTTAAAAATGAAGAGTGATTACCGATAAAATCTAACACCATTAATTGCTGTTTACCTGTACTCGGAGATTGGCGCAAACCGCGGCCTAATTGCTGTAAAAAGAGTATTTTTGATTCGGTGGGACGAATCATCAAAATGGTATCAATCGCTGGTAGATCGGTTCCTTCATTGAACAGGTCGACAGAAAAAAGAATGTCGATACTTCCTTCATTCAACTGTTTTAAGGCGTCGTTTCGACGTATTTGAGAGTCACTATAGACGGCGATAGCGCGAATGCCTTGTTTGGAAAAGTATTTCGCCATGTAATCGGCATGACGTTTAGAAATACAGAAAGCTAATGTGCGCTGTTGTTTTCTGTCAAACCAATGTTGATAAATATGTTCGGCACGCTGCTTGGTTGCAAATGCACTGTCCAAAGCTGTGGGGTCAAATTTGCCATTGCGCCAAGGGATTTCTTGATAATCGACGAATTGATCGTAAATACCGTAGTAATGAAATGGCACTAAAATTTTTTCATCAATGCCATGCACCAAGTTACGCTCAAACACTAAATTGTTGTCGCAAAGCGATAATATATCGGCTTGATCAGAGCGCTCGGGTGTTGCGGTTAAGCCTAAAAGAAACACTGGTTGGAAATAAGCGAGTAAATCTCGGTAACTACGCGCACTCGCGTGATGAAATTCATCGACAACAATATAGTCAAAATCATCGGCTTTGAAGCGCGCTAACTGCGCTTTTTTACCTAAGGTGGCGACTGAAGCAAAAAGATAATCAGCTTCCTCTGTTTTTTCAGCTCCGTTGTATAAGCCAGTTTTAGCGTTAGGTATTAATTTACTAAATGTGCTTTCAGCTTGAGTCAGAATCTCTTCTCGATGGGCCACAAACAAGACGCGTTTTGCTTGCATCTGTTGAGCATCAAAAGCGGCTAACCATGTTTTTCCCATTCCAGTCGCTAAGACAACCAAGCCACGTACATAGCCTTGCTCACGGCTCTGGTTTAGCGCTGATAAAGCCAACACTTGCATTGAGTTTGGGGTAGGTATCTCCGGTGCTTCATCGGCTCCATCCAACAGTGTTAATGAACGTTGCATTGACAGTTTTTTGTAGCGCAGTAAGTAGTCGTCTATCCAGTGATGGGAGAGAGCCATACTCTGTTCATGAGAAAAAATAGCTGAAAACTGCTCACGAATATATTCAAATTCTTGCGCTGCGGGTGAAGTGGCTGGTTGCTCAAAATCGTGGCGTAAAGCCCACTCATAGCTTTGTAGTAATGCTGTTTTACTGATGTTATTTGAACCGATCCAAGCACACCCTTCACTGATGATCCCTTGTTCTGTTTTAACAAAAATGTAGGATTTCATATGAAAGCTATGTTGACTTTCACAAGTAAAAATACGGCATTGCGCTCCACGTTCCGCCAATATCATAAGGCGTCGTAATGCGACTGGGTGGGTTATTGCTAGATAGTCCGAAGTCAGTAATTTGAGTGAGGCTCCACTTTTTAGAGCGTCAAGAATAGGGTCAAATAGTAAATCCAATCCGGAAGGTTGAACGAAAGAAACCGAGATCTCTATTTCACTAGCGTGGTTAATGGCTTGGATTAACTTAGGAAGTAGCGGGTCTTGTTTCCCTCCCGCACTTAATTTTGGACCGCTATATAAAGTGGCTAGACCCTTGTTTCTATGAGCGCTCATCGCTCTTCACTTTTTATTAAAATAGCATTCAACCACTGTTCGTTTTGGCGATCCGCTCTTAAATCATTGGTTATCCAGATTTTTGCCATATTCAATGGGGCATGAGCGATCCATTGTGCTAAACGTTGTTCATCACCGTTGGTAAATCGACGGCCATCACGTTCCACTTCCCCTGTCCCATATTTAAAAGAACAATATAGAGGGGCTAATGGTTTTAGCTGAGAAGCTAAATGAGTAAAGGTATCTGGAAGATCCAACTCACCAACATGCAGTAACGATGCGCAAGCCCAAATACCATCAAAAGATTGATCACTTTGAAAATCAGCAAAGGTTGAAACGGTGACCGGAATTTGAAGCAGTTGAGATGCTAAGCTTGCTAATTCTTCACTGGCGTCAAATGCCACCACTTTATAACCCTGCTCAATGAAACTTTTTGCATCTCTGCCAGAACCACAACCAGCATCAAGGATGATGCCCCCTTTTGGAATATGGGGCGTAAAGTGTTCCATCAGCGAATGGGTATCTACTTCTTTGGTTGATGCAAAAAACAGTTGGGCATTTTGGTTGTAGAACTCGATAGACATAATCGCTCCTCAAAGTGAACGCTATTCTAACTATCTAATACCAAAGGCTCAATTGATTGCAGTACAAGTGTGATCAACTGAGTTGTTTTAAGTTTTTCGTGCGCAGACAGCTAGCCTAAAATCGCCATAGAACTCAAGTGATGTTCTATTCAATAAGAATGACTAATTAACCATTAATGTTATTAATTTCACTTATTCCACAGAGGGCTTTACTCTGCACTTCGGCTTCAATTTGAATGAGAAAGAAAAATATGACAGCGATTACTGATTTAGAGGTTTTACTGCAATCCATGTCACCCGAGTTGGTGGGCGGAAGTTATGTGTTTTGTACTGTGCAAGGGGCATTAGCCGATTATTTGCATTTAGAACCCGTGGCGACATTTCAAGAGCGTGAAGGGCTGACCTTGGTCGTTGAGCAGCAAAAGGCCATTGCGGCGCAGCTCGATTTTGAATCGGTATTCAGCTTAATTACGCTGACGGTTCATTCAAGTTTAGAGGCGGTGGGTTTAACGGCCGCTTTTGCAACTAAGCTAGCTTCGTATGGCATCAGCGCTAATGTGATGGCGGGTTATTATCATGACCATATTTTTGTGCAACAAGAGAAGGCAGAAAAGGCGATGGCAGCACTCAAAGAGTTCGCACAATAATGATTTCCTTGCTACCTGCAACTCCAAGTTGTTTGGTTATAAATATTCAAAATAGCATAGTTTGATGCAACCAATCGGTTAAGTGTAGAGGATAAGTGTATGAGTAATATGGTAATGAAAGTGAAGACGGCATCTGGTCGGCAAGTGACCTATCACCGGAATTTAACGGCGCTGCGCCAGTCGTTTGACCAAGCTGGGATTCGTTACCAGTTGATTGAGACGAAAGTGGTTGCGGTTCGTTCTCCTCGCTGAATGAGTTAGCGTACGTCAGTTAATTTTCATTCAGGGATGATTGAATGTGTCAAAAGGGGAGTGGTGATGCGTTTGTTGAGTTTGCAGTTTTGTTTCCAAAATTGAGAAACATATTTTCGAGAATAAGCGTGTATTGATAAGAGTCTTTTCTAGGATTTATACCGAATGCCGTGATATTATCCTGCGCCCAACGGCTAGGTGGTGGGTTTATAAACCACTACTGGCCTTATTAGTAGCAGATAGTTTCATTGTTGTGGATGATGATTCTATGTAAAAAGAGACCATATTTTGCTTGATATATTACGCGAAGTATTAGGATGGACATCTGTCGCATTCTATATATCACTCACTATTTTTAATTCGATGAAGTTTACTCGCTATGCTGCATTTGCTTCGGCTGCGAATGACATTGCTTGGTCAATTTTGATGGGCTGGTGGCCTAAAGTCATCCTTAACCTGTCGGTTGGTGCCATTAACGCATATCGATATGTGAAAGATTTTACTAACACCAGCAAAATGGTGATCAATTCTGCTGCGGCTTTGATGGCGAGCGGTATTCTTTATATTGCTTATGTGGCCGTAAGCAGCTTTATCAATAACCCCACACTTGCCGAAGCCTTGCAGTTTGGCGATCTCGCGTTAATTTTGTTGGCACTGTATATGACTGACCTGAAAAGGTTCCGTTTGCTTATGTTCTTATCGGGGTTTGTTGGTATGGCTGCCTATTTCGGTAACCCACAAATGATGATTATCAAAGCGTTGGTTATTGGCATTATGGCTTACAAGCTTTTCCGCGCCGATAAACTCACGACAGTCGCTACCCATCAGCAACAAACGAATGCATAACTGCGGGTGTGTAAACTGACCTCCGCATTTGTACAAGAGAAACATCAGGGTGGCGTCCTAAGTTGAGATTGGCGCGCCTTCTATTTATTAAGCGATAGTCATTGAGCTGCCATTATTTAGAGCTACTTGGTAAAATCATCAATTTCCTGCTTCAAAAGGAACTGAACCCGCGTCCATGTATTCCTAAATCATTTAAAAATACTAGCTTGTTATAGCAATTCAATCTAAAGCAAGAGCGCTGATACTGAACATTTTACTCACCATCTATCAATAGCGATTATCCAGTGAACATGACGCGTATGAAGAGAATGATTATCGGATCGCATTGTTACGCGAGTTGGCTGATGAAGTGTATCTAAACAGAGGAAGACGTTATTCGACCGGAGATTTACATGAGTTGGCGGACAAACTAGAAGCGTGTAACGAGGAGATCATTGAGTGCAAAAGCTTGGCATGTAAGAAGTGCAATCGCAAATTCAAGATCGAAAGAGTGAACGATATCGTCTCTGCGATGAAGCTAGAACAGGAACATGGGTTTGAATTTGAATATGGTATCTACACCATATTGCAGTATTCTCATTGTGTGAGCGCGTATGAGTTCGTTAACTATGATGTACCGAAGGATAAAGACCGTGTTCGACAAGTTTTGTCAAGGTGTGGAATTTCCGGTCCTGTAGTTGGATCTTTTGAGCTCGATTTTCATGAACAACCTCAAAGGTGGTTGCCGCATTACCATCTTCTAATTCGTAAAACAGGCAATGAAGACGCTATCAGCAAGCTAAAAAGCTGTATGCATAAGCTGCATCCTAAGAATATAAAGAAAAACAGGTGCGCTAGACCATTTATGGAACAAAAGTTAAACGACCCACATAAGCAACTCAGCTATATCTATAAATTAGCAAGCTTTGAAGTTAGAGACTACAAGACTCATTCTGGTAATAGAATTACTCATAAGCATCGTCTAAATAAGTTATTGTTTTGTGAGTTGATCTGCTC
>NZ_CAWPDB010000021.1:0-8845 GCF_963886625.1 Vibrio sp. V23_P3S9T160 | reverse complement strand
CTACGGACAGCAAGCATCAAATGCCTGTTGCTCCAAACCTGTTGGCTCAGAATTTTAGCGCATCTGCTCCGAATGAAAAATGGGCTGGAGACATCACCTATATAGCGACAAGCGAAGGCTGGCTGTACTTGGCGGTAATTATTGACCTTTACTCAAGACAAGTAATTGGATGGTCTATGGATACCAGAATGACGGCTACGCTGGTCTGTGATGCGCTATCAATGGCGTTGTTCCGTCGCGGATTCCCCGAGCAGGTTATCGTTCATAGTGATCGAGGTAGTCAGTACTGCTCAAAAGATTATCGAGATCTCATAACTGCTTATAATCTAAAACAAAGTATGAGTAGGAAAGGAAATTGCTGGGACAATGCTTGTGTTGAGAGCTTCTTCCATTCTATGAAAGTTGAAGCAATCCAAAATGAGCCGATTATGACGAGAGACCAGATGCGCCAAACGATCTTCGAGTACATAGAGGTTGATTATAATCGGACGAGAAGGCACAGTGCTCTTGGGTATCTAAGCCCAGTTAACTTTGAACAGCAAAATGTCGCTTAATGAAGTGTCCAGTCTAGCTGGAGCAGATCAGACCTCTTAAACGTGAGTGAGCAGCAAGATCTTTTGGAAGAGAGAAACATCCTGTTCATGGATGACAACACGTATCTTGAAAAAATGTTTTTGAGGATGCTTGCATTCAGTCATATATCTGTTGATGACATGTCAGAAGAACAGTTAGCGAACTTGCTGCTAGCCAAGGTCAAATGGGCTGAGAGGTCGACATCAACTCGTTCTAAGTCGCTTCACGTTATGCATGACTCGGTGCAGTTTATACAGTGTTTGACGGTAAATGGTTCTGATGGAAGTGGTGGGGCAAGCTATCAAAAACTACCAGGATTTATGAAGATACTGAAGAATGTAGTATCAGTTGACGGTGATTTCTCTATTGGTATTCTTTCGGAGGTCCTCTGTCTAGGCGCAATTGTTAGAGCATTAGAAACGGTTTTAACCAAGGAAATCAAACTTTCATCTGATGATGCTCTGGTTCTGCTAGGCTTTCCAAAACAAATGAAGCGTAATGCACGCGAGTTATTAGATGAGATTGAGAAGCTGTGCAGAACATACGGTCGCACTAGATTGGATGAAGAAAGCGTCCAATCGATCCTATGTAATTTACAACAACATGATGTTGTAAAGAAAGTCTCGAACGAAGAAGGTACTTGGGAGCTAAACGAACGATTCTCAATAAGTCCTTTCTAGTGACTATGTTTCTTCCTGTAACGATACAAAGGTCTCTGTTAATAGATTCCTTTGTAT
Source organism: Vibrio sp. V23_P3S9T160 (assembly GCF_963886625.1). NCBI lineage: Bacteria > Pseudomonadati > Pseudomonadota > Gammaproteobacteria > Vibrionales > Vibrionaceae > Vibrio > Vibrio sp. V23_P3S9T160. The sequence goes on along the minus strand of NZ_CAWPDB010000021.1, from coordinate 7,535 downwards.
CGAACTTGCAGGCAGTTATAGCCAATGCTTAGGGACTTCTAAATCAAAGCTCTTCGCTGCATACTCAAGCATCGTGAGAATCTCACGGTGCTTTTTTTCATCATAGGGCTGGCCGTTTTGCTTTTGCTGAACAATGACTTTGAGCTCTACGAGGTTAAACATGCCCAGCTTGTAGAAGTTTCCCCAACTTGGTATGCCAAATAAGTTGTATATTGTCTCTGTACTGTCACGCTCACCGGCAAGGCGTTTGGGCTCATCGATTTTGGCAAGTGCTGCTTCGCCTTCATCTTTGGTGTCGTAAGTGTTGAGTAACTTCATGATTATTGACCTATTATTTTTAGTTGCTTATTTCCTGTTACAGAGAGGCTGCCTTTGGCAGCCTCTTCTATATGCCCGCTCCACCAGCACATCATTGGCTTTCTGCGCTCAAAGTAGTCAGTGCGGTTATAGGCACTGCGGACCTGGTTATCGTCCACGTGAGCCAATGCCGCTTCAACTAAGTCAGGATCAAAGCCTTGCTCGTTGAGTGTAGTACTTGCCAGTGAGCGCAAACCGTGACTAACTAGCCTTCCGGCAAAACCCATACGTTTTAATGCCATGTTAGCCGTTTGGCTGTTGCAGGGCTTTTTCGGGTCTCTATCTGACGGAAAAATAAAATCTCGATGGCCGCTTATCGGTTTCATTACTTCCAATAGCGCCAGCATCTGCTCTGTGAGCGGGATGCGGTGCTCTCTTCTTTTTTTCATTCTCTCGGCTGGAATGGTCCAGACTTTCTCTTCCCATTCAATTTCATCCCATCTAGCGCCAGCGGCTTCAGAAGGGCGCGTCATGGTGTGTAATTGCCATTCTAATAAGCAACGAGTTGTGCGTTTAATACTTGCATTAGCTATTGCCCCCATTAGCTCTGGCAATTCATGTGGTGCTAATGCGGCCATATTTTCTTTTTTAGGCTTTTTGAAAGCGGCACGAATACCAGTAAGTGGGTTTGCTAGGATAAGGCCGCAGTTAGTGGCAAAGTTCATCACCTCATTCAAACGCTGAGATAGGCGTTTGACGGTTTCTAAGCTACCTTTGGCTTCAATCGGTTTGAGTAGCTCGATGATTTCCGGTGCCGTGATCGCTTTTATCGGTTTATTGGCGATGTGCGGGAAGATATGCAGTTCCAATGAACGCCAGATATCGATCGCGTAATCGGGAGTGACATCGTGCTGTTTGATGGCAAACCAGTCTTTCGTGACGTTCTCAAAGGTGTGCTCATGGATCTCTTTATGAACTTGTTGTTGGCGTTTTCGATCGTCTTGTGGATCGATGCCTTGTGCGATCAGCTCTTTGGCAGAAAGTAAGCTTTTTCTTGCTTGTAAAAGGGAGATGTCTGGGTACATTCCAAAGCTTAAGTTAGCTCGTTTACCGTTTGTGGGGCGATAGTAGTTGAAGATCCACTGCTTTGAACCGTTAGTTTTGATTCTAAGTCGCAAGCCATTACCATCGAAAAGATTATATTCTTTCTCTCTAGGTTTGGAGGCTTTGATCTCTTTATCTGTCAGCTTTACTGTGTTTTTTGCCATGATGGGTACACCAGATTAACACGATAAAATCAGTGTACCTTGTAGTGTACCTAAAAATCAAAGCTGCTATGAAATCGCATTGGACGTTGTTGGATGCTAAGTTATTGATTTTTCGTTGCTACAGGCAAGAAAAAAGACGCCCTAGGACGTCTTTAAACTATGTATTGGTGGAGCTGGCGGGATTTGAACCCGCGTCCGAAAATCATTCATCATTGGTACTACATGCTTATTCGATCTTTAATTTCACCATCAAACTGCGAACCGACACGCTATCTAATGGCTATCCTGAATTAGTTTTAATGCTTTGTCTCTCAGGCGGGAGACGCGGCACGAGCTTGTTTGGTTTTGACTCTCTGTTGTTCCCCGTCTTACGAGCGGAAGCTAGGGCAGAAAGGCTCTTGGCAGGTTATTAAGCTGCTAGTGCGTAGTTTTCGTCGTTTGCGACTATTTTTTTGCGGCTTTTAACGTGGCAAACCGCCCCACGGCATGCACCTCAGACTGCAAAATTCCCGTCGAATCCAGAATCAGCCCCAAGTGTGTTGACGCATACTACCAGAAAACCTTTGTCTGTCTAGCTTTCTGCGTCTAAGTGGTCAAGATTAACGCAATGAGCTCTTCATTACGCGTGCTTTCTCTCTTGCCCAATCTTTTTCTTTTAAATCATCACGTTTGTCATGCAGTTTTTTACCTTTCGCTACACCAATTTTGATTTTCACCCAAGAGCGAGACCAATACAGTGATAGTGCGATAAGTGTCATGCCTTCACGGTTGATGCGTCCATAAAGGTTATCCAGTTCACGGCGGCTGATTAACAGCTTGCGCACGCGAGTTGGGTTGGCAACCACGTGAGTGGATGCTTGCTGCAGTGGCGTTATTGTCATTCCGGAAACAAAGGCTTCTCCGTCTCGCATGAAAACGTAGCTTTCTGCGATATTCGCTTTGCCTTGACGAAGAGATTTGACTTCCCAGCCTTGGAGCTCCATGCCTGCTTCTACTTCATCTTCGATAAAATATTCGTGGCGAGCTTTTTTATTTACAGCAATGGTATTGCTACCTGCTTTTGAGTTTGATTTTTTCTTTACCATAGTGGCGGCATTATACGGCTTGGTTTGAGCTTAGGAAATCCTTTTATTTGCGTAGGATAAGAATAAAAGTAAAATTGTTACACACCAGACTTTTTCGGTGGTGATGAGGAGAGAATATGAAGCAAGTCAGTCGTTCTGCTTTAGTGTCTTTTAGTGCAGAACAAATGTTTAATCTCGTGAATGACGTTGCTCGTTATCCTGAATTTTTGCCAGGTTGTTCTGGTTCTCGCGTTATTGAATCTTCCGATTTGTCGATGGTGGCTTCGGTGGATGTTTCAAAGGCAGGGATAAGTAAGACGTTCACAACGTCGAATGTGTTGGTGGCCAGTGAAGCTATTTTGATGAATTTGGTCGATGGTCCTTTTAAGGCTTTAAAAGGCGGTTGGTATTTTACTGCACTTGATGAACAGGCCTGCAAGGTTGAACTTAAACTGGAGTTTGAATTTTCGAGCAAAATGGTGGAATTGGCTTTTGGCAAGATATTCAATGAATTGACTAGTAATATGGTTAACGCATTTACCAAACGAGCGAAACAGGTGTATCAGTAATGAGTATTGAATCTGAGATGATCCATGTTGAGGTTGTCTATGCATTGCCTCATGAGCAAAGAGTACTTAATTTGGTGGTAGACAAAAACTCAACCGTCGAAACGATAATTCAACAGTCCGGTGTGCTTGAACTCTACCCAGAGATTGATTTATCAAAAAATAAGGTCGGAATTTTTAGTCGTAACGTTAAGCTAGATTCGACGGTCAGAGACCGTGATCGCATTGAAATTTATCGTCCGTTATTGGCCGACCCTAAAGAGATCCGTCGCAAGAGAGCCGAGCAGGCAAAAGCACAACAGTAAACGTTGCTGCGGTATTGGATGCAAGATAAAGGGCTCGTTATGAGCCCTGTCCGTTAGTGTCACTCATTGTGAGGTGCACTTTGGGTATCATTTGTTTGAACGTGTTTTCGTTCAGTTTACGCCTTCAAAAAACCGTTCGCTAGGAGGGTAGTCGCCACTGATTTCCATCAAAGCACCTGCGGTATTAAATGTCGCAATCAGGTTTTTCTGTATCGATTCTTTGTGGCCTTCCGTGTGGTGATAAATGTAATACCAAGTATCGGGATAACCGTTTTCAATAAGCATCGGCGACCCCATGACAAACCTAACCTGTTCTTTGCTCATACCGAACTTGAGCTGATCGACGGCTTGCTGTTCAACGTAGTTGCCTTGGTTAATATCAATACGATAAACGAGTTTTTCTAATAAAGAGCACCCACTCAGCATTGTCATTGCTAAAGGGACTGCGATTAACCACTTTTTTAACTGCATATTCAAAATTCTTTGCCAATAGGTCGTAAAACTGGACTGATAATAAACAAGCTCGCAGCAGAAGTAAAAAATAGACTGAGCTACGAGCTAGTTGAGACTGCAAATTTTGAGTTTGGTTGCAAACCTAAAAAGAAAAATGTTAGCTTAGGCGGCGATCAACAGCTCTTTCGCGTTAGCAAGGGTGGATTCGGTGATTTGGCTACCTCCTAAAAGGCGAGCAAGTTCAGCGACGCGTTGTTCATTGTCTAACCGTTTCATTTGTGTTTCTGTCTTTCCTGCTTTGGCTTGCTTGCTGACAAACAGTTGTTGGTGCCCGCAGCCTGCCACTTGTGGTAAGTGAGTCACACAAAGTACTTGAGTTGATTCACCTAATGTTCTTAGCATTTTTCCGACTACCGCTGCTGTCGGGCCACTGATACCGACATCGACCTCATCAAAAATAAGGCTAGGAGTATCTACTTTTTGAGCGGTGATCACTTGGATTGCTAGAGATATCCGTGATAGTTCTCCGCCTGACGCGACTTTAGCGATAGGCTGCAGCGGTTGACCTGGGTTGGTCGAGACTAAGAAAGTTACTGTGTCAAAACCCAGTGGTGATGGATGCGTTGTTTCATGATGAACTTCGATGCAGAACTTGGCTTTTTCCATGCTCAGTTCGTGCATGCTATTGGTGATCAATTTATCCAGCTCTTTCGCGTAACGGCTACGAGACTTATGCAGTTTGTCGGCACAGGTTGCAAACTGCTGATACTGTTTGGCAACGTTACTTTCCAGTTCTTGTAATTTATCTTCAGAGCAGTCAAGTTGTTCTATTTGTTTGAGCAGATCTTGGTGGTGGTGGTAAAGCGTTTCAGGTGCGATATAGTGCTTGCGCGATATCGACATCACCTTAGAATAACGCTCTTCTACATAAGCCATGCGTTCAGGATCGACATCGATACTATCTAAATAGTTTCGCAGTTCACTGTTGGCTTCTTCGAGTTGGATGATGGCTTCAGCTACCATGTTGGGTAAGGTGGCAAGTTTTTCATCTAACTCGGCCAGTTCAAGCAAGGCGTGGTTGGCTGACTGCAGCAAACTTAGCGCATTGACTTCTTGCCCCTCATAAATAAGTTCAATGGCTTGCTGGCAAGTGGTAGCAAGCTCGCCACTGTTGGCTAAACGTCTGTGCTCATGTTCGAGTTCGGTGAACTCTTCTTCACCAATCGCCAATTCATTGAGCTCTTTGATTTGATACTCCAGCAGTTGAACTTGAGCTTGGTTTTGTTGGCTATTTTCTTTGAGTTGATTGAGCTGGTTATCTGCTTGACGCCACATTTGGTAGGCTAAGCGTGTCTCTTTGACAAGATTCACGTGACCTGCATATTGGTCCAGCATGCTCATTTGATACTCACTTTTCATCAGTTGATGATGGGCGTGTTGACCGTGAATGTTGATCAGTAATTGACCTAGAGCTTTGAGTTGTGAAAGAGGCACAGGGCTGCCATTGATGAAGGCACGAGAGCGGCCATCTTTGGTGATGATTCGGCGTAAAATACACTCTTTTTGGTCGAGCAAGTCATTGTCTTCCAACCAGCGCGTGGCGTTGAGGTTATTGTCCAAAATAAAGGCGGCGCTGACTTCGGTTTTTTCTTCACCCTGCCTGACCATTCCTGCTTCCGCACGGCCACCAAGACATAAACTGAGCGCGTCAATTGCAATGGATTTACCCGCACCGGTTTCGCCAGTAATGGTAGTCATTCCTTTGGAAAGCTCTAACTGCAATGATTTAACGATAGCAAAATTATTCACACTTAAATGAGCCAGCATTTCTGTACCTATATAATCAAACAACACTGTATAAGTGAACAGTATAAACTGTTTTTTTATACAGTAAAGATGCCTGTCAGAACACTATGAGTATTGGAAACTGCTCTGAGTTTAGTGCATGCGACAGGAAGTGATTTATGTTGCTTGATAGCTCTGGCTTTCTAGTGAATTTTACTTCATTCGATGGGTTAATTAGTTTTGAATTGATTATTAAATGTTCATTAAATAGTTTGACGAGGTTCACAAAAAATCCCGCTAAATTTATAGATTTTGTTTTGCTCGATTTAGAAGGAAATAGCGCGCCAATTAGGCGCGCTTTAGTTAGTTATTATTCAACTTCCTTTAGACGGGCTGTGAAGTGGCGTAGCACTTGTGGCTCGTAGGTGAAATCGAGTCCCTTCACGTTGTGGGCATTCTCTTTTACTTTCCCAAATGCTTCGATAACGAAGTCCATGTGCGTTTGAGTGTAAGTAGCACGAGGAATGGTTAGGCGTAACAACTCAGCAGGACAAGGGTGTTGTTTACCCGTTGCAGGATCACGGCCTAATAGTAGCGAACCGATTTCCACCGCGCGGATACCGGCTACTTTGTAGAGTTCACAGGCCAAAGCATGAGCTGGGAATTGATGCGAAGGGATATGAGGTAATAGTTTGCCTGCATCAACGAATGCTGCGTGGCCGCCAGCTTGCTGACACACAACCCCAATGGCTTCTAGGCCATCAACAAGGTACTGAACCTGGCCGATACGGTACTCTAGCCAGTCTTGACGCATGCCATCGTATAGACCGACAGCAAGACGCTCCATTGCACCACCTTCAAGACCACCATAAGTAGGGAAACCTTCTTGAATCACACAAAGCGTGCGGCATTCCGTGTAAGTGTCCATCATCGATTCATCTTTGAAACACAACAGACCACCCATTTGAACCATTGCATCTTTCTTAGCAGACATGGCTAAACCATCTGCGTATTTATAGGTTTCACGAGTGATTTCTTCGATAGTCCAATTTTGATAACCCGGTTCGCGTTGCTGAATAAAGTAAGCATTCTCAGCAAAACGCGCAGAGTCCATGATGACAGGAATATCGTAGCGTTGAGCAATCTCGTATACCGCTTTTAAGTTAGCGATAGAGACAGGCTGACCACCGGCAGAGTTACAAGTAATCGTGCTGACAATGTAAGGTACGTTCGCAGGCCCTGCTTCTTCAATCGCCATTTCCAGTTTCGCGATATCAAAGTTACCTTTGAAATCTGCATTGACAGACGTATCGAACGCATCTTCGGTATAGACGTTTTTCGCCACACAGCAGTTAACCTGAGTGTGACCTTGAGTGGTGTCGAAGAAGTAGTTAGACAGCGCCACCATTTTTGAGCGGTCTAGGCCTTTTTCTTGCTCACGCTTTTTAATTAGAACAGGAATATAGATTTGCTCTGCACCACGGCCTTGGTGAGTTGGGATAGTTAACTCATAACCGAAGATATCTTTTACCGCATTCGCCAGCGCATAGTAGCTGCGGCTGCCACTGTAAGCTTCGTCACCCATTAGCATTGCTGCTTGCATTCTTTGAGTAATAGAGCCTGTGCCGCTATCAGTGAGAAGGTCAATAAATACATCGTCACTATCGATAAGAAATGGGTTCATACCCGCTTTAAGGATGGCCTCTTCGCGATATTCACGCGTTGTACGTTTTACTGGTTCAACAACACGAATGCGGAAGGGTTCTGGTAAGTGTTTAAAGTTTTCCATGATAATAC
>NZ_CAWPDB010000020.1:0-8858 GCF_963886625.1 Vibrio sp. V23_P3S9T160 | reverse complement strand
CACTTGAAATGTTTTTAAAGCCTGTTAATTTGTCTTTTATTGGTGTTTAGGTATGCAATAAGATTTTGTGTAAACAAATAATTACAGGTGATGAGATGCAAAAAAGTGAACTAAGTAATATTAACATCAGTGATGAGCAAGTGCTGATCACTCCGGAACAATTAAAAGCTAAGCTGCCGCTCAGTCATCAAGCTCGCCAGTTCATTCAACACTCTCGTCAGACAATTGCCAATATTATCCATAAAAAAGATCACCGTTTACTGGTGGTGTGCGGTCCTTGCTCTATTCATGATATTGATGCGGCAAAAGAGTACGCAAAGCGCTTGAAATCACTCTCAGAGCAGTTGAGTGATCAACTGTACATTGTCATGCGTGTTTACTTTGAAAAGCCGCGTACAACGGTTGGCTGGAAAGGGCTGATTAACGATCCTCATCTTGATGGCAGTTTTGATATCGAACATGGTTTACACGTTGGTCGTCAATTGTTAGTTGAGCTAGCGGAGATGGAGATCCCTCTGGCGACCGAAGCGCTTGATCCGATCAGCCCTCAATATTTAGCTGATACATTCAGTTGGGCGGCGATTGGTGCACGCACTACGGAATCCCAAACACACCGAGAAATGGCCAGTGGTTTGTCGATGCCGATTGGGTTTAAAAACGGCACCGATGGCAATTTAGCAACGGCAATCAATGCGATGCAAGCGGCATCATCCAGCCACCGCTTTATGGGCATTAATAGTGAAGGGCAAGTGGCCTTACTTACCACTCAAGGCAACCCAAATGGGCATGTCATTTTACGTGGCGGTAAGCAAACCAACTACGATTCAGTGTCGGTCACCGAGTGTGAGCAAGAGATGGCAAAACATAAATTGGATGCCTCGTTAATGGTGGATTGCAGCCATGCTAATTCACGTAAAGATTACCGTCGTCAGCCGTTAGTCGCTGAAGATGTGATTCATCAAATTCGTGAAGGAAATCAGTCTATTATTGGCTTGATGATTGAAAGTCACCTCAATGAAGGTAATCAATCTTCTGACCTTCCTCGCAACGAAATGGAATACGGTGTATCGATTACGGATGCCTGTATTAATTGGTCATCAACTGAGGCACTATTACGACATGCTCATCAAGAGCTCGTTCCGTTCTTAGAAAATCGCCTAAAAAAAAGTGAATAAAGGGAAGTGCCATGGCTGTTGAACTTAACGAATTACGTGATCAAATTGATGCTGTCGATAAACAAATGGTCGAGCTGCTTGCACGCCGATTAGCTTTGGTTGAAAAGGTGGGGGAAGTCAAGAGCCGACATGGTCTACCGATTTATGCTCCCGATCGAGAAGCGGCGATGCTGGCTTCTCGCCGCGCTGAAGCGGAAAGAAAAGGCGTCCCGCCACAACTGATTGAAGATATTTTGCGCCGTACTATGCGTGAATCTTATGCCAGTGAAAAGGATTCTGGCTTTAAGTGCTTAAACCCAGAGCTGCGCTCTGTGGTGATTATTGGCGGTCATGGTCAACTTGGTGGCTTATTTGGCCGTATGTTCAAACTGTCGGGCTATCAGGTGAAAGTATTAGGCAGTAAAGATTGGCATCAAGCCGATGAGATACTGCATGATGCCGGTTTGGTTGTAGTGACGGTTCCTATTCACTTAACCGTCGGTGTGATTGAAAAACTTGCTCATTTGCCTGCCGATTGTATTTTGTGCGACCTCACATCGATTAAGTCCAAGCCGCTACAGGCGATGCTTAAAACACACTCTGGCCCAGTGGTTGGATTGCACCCAATGTTTGGCCCAGATGTCCCTAGTATGGCCAAGCAAGTGATCGTCTATTGCGATGGGCGAGGAGAAGAGAGTTATCAGTGGTTGCTAAAACAGTTTTCGATATGGGGAGCGAGTTTGTGCCAGATTGATGCCGCAGAACACGATCACGGCATGACCTTGATCCAAGCACTGCGTCACTTCACTTCGTTTGTATACGGTTTACATCTTTCTAAAGAAAATCCGAATATCCAAAAATTACTGCAGCTGAGTTCACCGATTTATCGTTTAGAACTGGCGATGGTTGGACGGCTTTTTGGTCAAGACCCTCACTTGTATGGCGATATCATTTTCTCATCGGAAGAGAATGTTGAGATGATAAAACGTTTTCATGCTTGTTTTGGTGAGGCGTTAACCTTACTTGACGGGCGTGAGAAGCAAGCTTTTGTGGAAAACTTTAGCAAAGTGAGTGATTGGTTTGGCAGTTATTCACAACAATTTATGCTTGAAAGTCAAAACCTGTTAAAACAAGCGAACGATGCCATTCATCGTGTTTAAGGCTGTCTGAACGGCGAGTGCGGTTGTTGTGAATACGGCCGCCGCTCATTCTTCCGGTTCATCCCCTAAATCAGACAAGTATTCCAGTTCGCGATGGAGCAAACTTTCATCACCCATGTTCAATTCAACTAAACGTTTCAAATGGCCAATACTTTCAATATCAATGTGATTGATGCTGACACGAATAATGTTGTTTTGAATGTGGATCAACTTGGCGACTAGATTAATAGTGACCTCGCTGTCTGGTAGTGTGAAATGGACTTGTGCCATTTCATTGAGCACTAATTTGTCCGCGTCAGGGCATGAGAGCAATAGCCCATGCAGCGACAAATCTTGAATCGTTGTGGTGACGGTATGTTTACCTTGCAATAAGGTGGCAGGCATCTGATAGATGATGCGTGAAAAGCGACGTCTTTCAATCATGGTACTCTCTCTTGTTGAGCGTTGACCTGTGCCAGCTTCGGCTCTGTATCGATCATTGAAAAATTATATCCATTAAGTTTAGACCTAATTGAAGGCAGTGTCGCGAATCCTGCATCTTGTTGTGTGATGCGTGATGTACAAGTAACAAAAAGGCCGCAATAGATTGCGGCCAGAGACTTCAAATACAGAGTTATTTGGTCATACGCTTGTATTTAATGCGGTGTGGTTCTGCCGCTTGAGCGCCCAATGTCTGTTTTAACCACTCAGTGTATTCGCTGTAGTTGCCTTCATAGAACTTCACTTCACCTTCATCACGGTAGTCCAGAATGTGGGTCGCAATACGGTCTAGGAACCAGCGGTCGTGCGAGATAACCATGGCGCAACCAGGGAATTCCAGCAGCGCCTCTTCCAATGCGCGTAGCGTTTCAACATCCAGATCGTTGGTTGGTTCGTCGAGTAATAGGACGTTGCCGCCAGCTTTAAGCAATTTGGCTAAGTGAACACGGTTGCGCTCACCGCCCGATAGCTGACCGAGCACTTTTTGTTGATCGACGCCTTTGAAGTTAAAGCGAGAGCAGTAAGCACGCGCAGGAATTTCAAAATTGTTGATCTTGATAATATCCGCCCCTTCAGAGATCTCTTGGAAGACGGTATTTTTGTCGTTCATGCTGTCACGGAACTGATCAACCGAGGCTAATTTTACGGTTGCACCCAATTCAATTTCACCAGAATCTGGTTGCTCTACGCCACTTAGCATTTTAAACAGCGTTGATTTACCCGCACCGTTAGCACCGATGATGCCGACAATCGCTCCTTTCGGCATGCTAAATGATAAATTATCAATCAGTACACGATCACCAAACGATTTGGTTAAGTTACGAACTTCCAATACTTTGTCACCTAAACGTTCGCCAGGCGGGATGAAGAGTTCGTTGGTTTCATTACGTTTTTGATGTTCAGTATTATTAAGTTCTTCAAAGCGTGCCATACGTGCTTTGGATTTTGCTTGGCGGCCTTTCGGGTTTTTACGAACCCATTCCAGCTCTTTTTCTATTGTTTTTTGGCGAGCACTCTCTTGAGATGATTCTTGCTTTAAGCGTTCATCTTTCTGTTCGAGCCACGAGGTGTAGTTACCTTGCCAAGGAATGCCTTCACCGCGGTCAAGTTCTAAAATCCAACCAGCAGCATTATCAAGGAAGTAACGGTCGTGGGTGATGGCGACGACTGTGCCTGAATAGTCGACAAGGAAGTGCTCTAGCCAAGCAACAGATTCCGCGTCTAAGTGGTTGGTTGGTTCGTCAAGCAGCAGCATATCTGGCTTTTCAAGTAGCAAACGGCAGATCGCCACACGGCGGCGCTCACCACCAGACAAAACGGCAATTTTAGCATCCCATTCTGGTAGACGAAGTGCATTGGCCGCACGTTCTAAAGCGTTCTCTAAATTATGGCCATCTTTGGCTTGAATCAGAGCCTCGAGCTCACCTTGCTCTTTGGCTAACGCATCAAAATCGGCGTCGGGTTCTGCATATGCCGCATAAACAGCATCGAGGCGAGTTAGTGCGCCAGCCACATCAGAAACGGCCTCTTCCACTACTTCACGCACGGTTTTTGATTCATCCAGTACTGGTTCTTGAGGCAAGTAGCCGACTTTCAATCCTGCTTGCGGGCGTGCTTCCCCATCAATATCAGTATCGATGCCAGCCATGATACGTAACAGGGTGGATTTACCTGAACCATTGAGACCTAAAACACCGATTTTAGCTCCAGGGAAAAAGCTCAGAGAGATGTCTTTGAGAATTTGACGCTTAGGCGGGACAATTTTACTCACCCGCGACATGGTATATACGTATTCAGCCATTGCCGATTGTTCCTAATCTTAGTAACAGAAGAAAGTGGTCATTTTATACCAAAGCGATCGCATTTGTTACTAGGTACCTAATTTTTAGAGCTTAGATGGTGTTTTTCATCGATAAAAAAGTAACGAAACATTAAGTTACTAAGTTCATATGTCGCACTTTTATGAATTTAATATTATTTACATCTATGGCCTTTACTTTTTTATCTAGAATCAGCGTAATGAAACGGAAATTCCCTTGCTTTGGATAGGACGAGAGCACATGGCGCTCATGCATTTTATAAGACCGCAGCGATTGTTATCATCAATATTAGCGTTGAGCTCCTTGGTGTGCGGCACCGCGTTTTCAGGCGCAATAGAGGATTTGGATGGTCAACGAGAGCTGTACGATCAAGCTCAGAGGTGGCTTGATGAAGATAAAGTTGATGAAGCTAAAAAAATTAGAAATAAGATCAAAAACTATCCATTGACGCCTTATCTGGATTATCGATCTCTGCTGGTCGATATTGGTAATAAACCGCCATTAGCGGTTCAGGTTTTTATCGATACACATCAAGATTTCCCGTTTTCAAACCGCATTCGAGCACCGTATTTAGATGCGTTGGCGGCGAAAGGAAAATGGGCCACCTTGCTTGATTTTCAAAAAGCGGAGCCGAATGATGAGCCTTATCGCTGTCATTACTACAATGCGTATTACCAAACAGGCCAGCGAGATATTGCGTTCAAAGGCGCACAAAAATTATGGCTCAGTGGCAGTAGCATTTCTGACGCCTGTGATCCACTCTTCACCGCATGGAGTGAGCAAGGCGGGTTAACCGATGATTGGTTGCTTAAACGAATGTTATTGGCGTTTGATGGGCGTAATTTAACACTAATGAAATACTTACAGAAAAAATTAGTTAAGCCAAAATCACAGGCGACAGCGCAAGCGATGATCGATCTCTACCGCTCGCCAGAAAATGTGCTGACTTTTGCTAAACAATACACCGATGGCACGTTTAATCAGCAGTCGATTCAATTTGCGTTAGAAAAGCTAGCACGCCAAGATGCAAAGCTTGCGCAAAGTGTGTACCAAACTCTTCTCGATCAGAAAATACTGGCGGATGCTTATCAGCGTCCTATTGCAGAATATATAGCCAGAATATTGCTCGATACCGAGGAGCAAGCACTCGCAAACTGGCGAGATAGTGTGATAGCGCAAAGCTCAAACAGTCTTTTGCTCGAGCAGAGGATCCGCAAGGCACTGACCGTTGGTCGTTGGGATGAAGTTAAATTCTGGACAGAGCAGCTCCCCGCTGATGAAAAAGCCAGCTTACGTTGGCAATATTGGCTTGGGCGCGCTGATATTGCGTTGGGTGATGAAGCCAAAGGATTACAACGTTTAAATGCGATGATTGGGCAACGTAATTTCTACAGTGTCGCGGCCGCTAATATGGTGAAACAGTCAGTAAATTATCCCAGTACATCGATTAAGCTTAATCCCAATTTATTGACGCCGTATAAAAAAGCCTTAGTACGGATCCAAGAGCTGATTGAACGAGATAAAATCGCGGCTGCAAAAAGTGAATGGAAATGGTTACTCGATCGTGCAGATACAAAAGAAAAAGAGATGCTAGCGGCCTACGCCGACTCCCAACGTTGGTATAGCTTAACTGTGACAGCCTCTATTTCGGCGCGGATGTGGGACAATATGCAATTGCGTTTTCCATTAGCCCATCAATGGTGGTTTAACTTCTATGGCCAAAAACACGACATCGACCCAATTATGCTGATGTCACTTGCTCGTCAAGAAAGTGGAATGGATGTTGAGGCTCAATCGCCCGTTGGCGCTCGTGGTATCATGCAGATTATGCCGAGCACGGCTAAGTATACGGCTAAAAAATATCAGCTGACCTATAACGATGAACAAGAGTTATACGAGGTGGGCAAAAATATCGAAATAGGCAGCCATTACTTAAATGGATTATTAGAGCAATACGGCGACAATCGAATTTTTGCATTTGCTGCCTATAACGCTGGGCCAAATCGCGTCAATCAATGGCGAGAGAAAACACAAGGCAAGTTAGATGCTTACGCTTTTATTGAAGCGATCCCTTTTCGGGAAACCCGCGGGTATGTGCAAAATATTTTGATGTTTGAGACTTACTATCGAGATTTGATGGGGATTGAAGGTGAATTTCTCAACCAAGATGAGCTCAATACAAAATATTAATTCCAATACGAAGTGAAAGTTCTACAATAGCGGAACGTATCACTTTGCGAGTACATTCATGCCACACCAACCTGAGTACACTGATTGGCAGCAGCTAATGGAATTGGTTAAATCAGCCACAGAGCAAGAGCAGCACGCAATGCTACTCACCATGATGATGACCCCAGATGAGCGAGATGCGCTCGTGGCGCGTGCGAACATCTTATGTGAGCTACTTAAAGGGGAGTTATCACAGCGGCAGATTAGCCAATTGCTCGGAGTAGGAATTGCGACCATTACGCGTGGCTCAAATGAGCTCAAAAGTAAATCAGAACAAGAAAAGTCGCAATTAGCCGCTCTGCTACTCAAGGTGTCTTAAGGGTTCCTTGAGTTTGCCAACCTTTTATAAATTAGCAGGGAAATGCTCTGGGTTGATAAAAGGGATTAACGCGAGGATCAATGCTTGATGGTAGACCGAGCTGCGAGTGAGTTGGTTATGAGTGAGCAGGCTGATCGCCCCACCTTTCTGTTTGATATTTTGGCAGTCAAACAGTTTATCCATCACATCGCCTAGCTCATTTTCATGGCTTAACAGCTTCAATACTTGAGGTGGTAGCATTAAGCTGGCTGAACGCGATTCTCCTCGATGAGTGGCGGATTCAATCACCATCCACGCAAAAGTCACTGTATTCTCAATGCCCGCTTCTAACCCGACGTAATAATCTGCCGTGGGATCTTGCTCTTTCGCATTTCGTACTCGGTTAAGTGCGCCTTGATGGGTTTCTTCATCTGTCATCGGTTGATCCGCGACACCACTGGGCACACTCACCCCTTTAAATGAGAAAGTATCCAGCGGAAAGGTACTTTCAAATGCACTTTTGACTGCATTGATTTTGGCCGGGTTAAGAGAGGCAATGATCACATTTTTCATAAACAGCGTTTAACTCTTTTTGTTGTTGATACCATGAAACCAACGCATTTAATGGCATTGGTTTGGCAAAATAATAGCCTTGCATGAAATCACATTGGTAATCAGCAAGCCAATTATGCATCTCTTTACTTTCAATCCCTTCAGCTGTGACTTGCATTGATTGAGAGTGGCAAAGTTCGATCAAAGGCTTAATGATCTTGTGATTGTCAGTGGTGATGAGTGTATCTAAAAAAAGCCGATCGAACTTAATTTTTTGTACTGGATATTGCACCAATTGAGTAATGGAGGTGTAACCAGAACCGAAATCATCAATCGCCAATCCGTAGCCTAAATGCGATAGTTCGTGAAGCAGTGGAAAACCTTTTGAATTGGCAGAAAAAGTTTCTGTAATTTCAAAATCAATCAAATGGGGAGGAACTGCATTCTCCTGCGCATGTTTATGAATGTAATGAGCTAACTGTAAAGAGTTTAATTCTGCTGATGAAAGGTTAATCGATAACTGAACAGGGTGTTCAAACATCGCTTGCAGTGCATGGAACTCCTCGAAAGCTGAACGGACGACCCAGCGATCAATGTTGCCAAATAACCCGGTTTGTTCGGCTATCGGAATAAATTCTTTTGGTGAAATCGTACCGAGCAGGTTGGATTCCCAACGAAGTAAAACTTCAAATCCTGAGACTGTATTGCCAGCACGATTTAAATAAGGTTGATAGACCAAGCTAAATTCCTGATCAAAATCACCTCGGCGTAATGCTTGCTCAATATTGGCTCTGCGCTGAACACCCTTATTGAGCTCTGGCGAGTAGTAAGCTATTTGGTTCTTCCCAGCATTTTTTGCTTGATACATGGCCGTATCAGCATTAGATAATAATTTTTCTAAGGTATAGCCATCGGTTGGGTAGGTGGCTATGCCGATACTTGCTGTGATTGGGAAGTTCCCGAGTGGTGAATTGTGCTGATTTTGTAGTGGAGCCAGTAACTGGCTTGCAAATTCGCTTGCGGCTTGTTTAAACGTACTAGGGGCAGAGATAAAAATTGAGAACTCATCCCCAGAGAGTCGAGCAGCTAAACTTTTAACTTGATACTTTTCAAAGGAAAAGTTGCGCAATGAGCCAATATGCTGTGCAAAATTGACTAACAATAC
>NZ_CAWPDB010000019.1:0-8870 GCF_963886625.1 Vibrio sp. V23_P3S9T160 | reverse complement strand
TGAGTTTTAACGGCACATTAGCTCATGTATCTGCGTTACTTGTAGGCTTACCTTACTCAACACCAGGAGCAATACCTCGTCAGTTAAAGGGTTTTCACAACATGGCTGAAAGCTTAATACTTGAAGGGCGAAGGGAAAGAACATTCCCTAGAACAGTTAAGCCTAGACCACAACGGTATGCTAAGAACAAAAATGCCGTTCACTCTTAAGTGAACGGCATTAGCTCATCATGAGCGGCTTTTTGTATCAGTTCTTATTAAAAGACTTACTCTTCATCGCTGACTACGCGTGCATTATCTGGTGTGGTGAAGTGTTGAGAAAGTTCGCGGTTCGAGACGATATAACCAATCCATAGTCCGCCCATACAAATCATAATTGCAATACCCGTCACCATTTGTGCTTGGCTGGCCAACGTTGCGACCAATGCGCTGGCTAAACTACTAACGCAGATTTGTAAGCTATTTTGTAAACCCGCTGCAGTGGCTGGGCTTTGTTTGGCACTCGATAGTGCGCGGTTCACCACGATAGGGTAAAGCGCTCCGTTGGCAACTGCTATTAAGCAAAACGGTGCCAAAATTGGCCAAATTGAGGTCAGTTGCCACTGTGAGGCAATGAATACTAATAAAGTGGCAACGCTGAAGAGGCCAATCAACTGCTTGAGCACTTTTTCGTCACCAAATTTATTCACTCCCACCTTACCTAAGTAGCCACCAACCATGAAAGCGATCGTTTGAGGAATAAAACTCAAACCGATATCTTTAGCGGCATAACCAAGGCGCGCCATAATCTCTGGCATCCCAGTCAAGTAAGCAAAGAAGGCCGCAGAAGCGCAAGCAAACATCATCACATTACCCAAGTAGGTTTTAGTGCTGAGCAGAGCTTTGATATCTTGCTTAATTGAGGTTTGTTTGGGTTGTGATTGCTCATTTTTTTGAGCAAAAGTACAGGCGACAAGTACAACGCCCATTAATGTCAATGTCACAAAAATACTGTGCCAACCAAAGTTATCGGCCAGTAAGACGCCTAATTGAGGTGCAAGCGCGGGTGAAAGTGCGACTAAAGGCATGATTGTGGCGAATATTTGCTGGCTTGTTTTAGCTGGGTAGCGCTGAATTACCATTGCTTGCCAGATCACTGCGGGAGCACACACCCCTAAAGCTTGCACAAAGCGTAACGCTAATAATTGCCACACCTGCTCGCTAAAAGCTAAACCAAATGATGCCAATGTGAAGAGAACTAGGCCAGCCGCTAAAGTGTTACGGTGACCATATTTATCGGAAGCTAAGCCCCACACCAGTTGACCTAATGCCATGCCAACCAGAAAAACGGTGAGAGACAAGGCTATTTGCTCTGGCCCTGTGGCAAAGTCCATTTCCATCGCTTTAAAGGCAGGGAGGTACATGTCTGTGGCAATGAAGCCAAGCATAGAGAGCGCGGCTAAGTACAGTAACTGTAATTTTGATGCTTTCATTTTTATTACCATTCAAAAAAATTAATCAATATTTGACCAGCATTAATCTATGCCAACCTTAATTTATCTACTCATCTATTCTATTTTTCGTTTAATATTAAATGAAACGCTAAATTTGTTGGTTATTCATCAAAAAAATTGAAGGCTTATGTTTTCTAAATCCTCATTAGAAATGCTTGATACTGTCGCACGGTTGGGTAGTTTTACCGCCGCTGCGGAGGTTTTGCATAAAGTGCCGTCAGCGATCAGCTACGGCGTTCGCCAAGTCGAACAAGATTTGGATGTGCTGCTGTTTCGCCGTTTACCTAGAAAGGTGGAACTGACGCCCGCTGGTGAGCTGTTTATGGTGGAGGCTCGCCAATTGCTTAGGCAGATGGAAGAGATTCGTTTACAAACTAAACGCGCGGCGCATGGTTGGCAGAAAACGCTAAAATTGACGCTTGATAACGTGGTTAAACTCGACAAAATGAAACCGCTGGTGGAAGATTTTTATCGCACGTTTGAGTTTGCTGAGCTGCAAATCAACATGGAAGTGTTTAATGGCTCATGGGAAGCTATTGCGCAAGGTCGAGCTGACATTGTGATTGGTGCAACCTCTGCGATTCCTGTCGGTGGTGATTTTGAAGTGCGTGACATGGGGGTGTTGGATTGGGCATTTGTAATGTCTCCTCATCACCCTTGTGCTCAAGAGCCCAATTTAAGCGAAGATTTTGTCAGTCAGTTCCCGGCGATTTGTTTGGATGACACGTCAAGTGTATTACCCAAGCGGCATACGGATCACTACCCGCAGCAACGGCGCTTACTTTTACCTAATTGGTATAGTGCGATTGAATGCTTAAAAAATGAAGTCGGTGTGGGCTACATGCCAAGACACATTGCACAACCTTTGATTGTTGATGGTGGGTTGGTTGAACGGGTTCTCACCGTTGATAAACTGCTTAGTCAATGCTGTTTAGTATGGCGTAAAGATGATAATCATAAATTGATCGAGTGGATGGTAAATTATCTGGGCAGTAGCGATCAACTTTATCGTGATTGGCTTCAAGCTAAATAACCTAATAAGAAGAGCCAGCAGTGCTGGCTCTTAAAAGACTCTTCAGTGAGAAGAAAAACAGAATGGTTATGGGCGCTCAAAAATAGTCGCAATGCCTTGGCCTAAACCAATGCACATCGTTGCTAGACCATATTTGGCGTCTTTCGCTTCCATCAAGTTAATCAGTGTGGTGGAGATGCGCGTGCCAGAACACCCGAGAGGGTGACCCAGTGCGATCGCCCCTCCGTTTAGGTTAACCTTCTCATCCACTACATCGAGCAAACCGAGATCTTTCGCGCAAGGTAGAGATTGAGCTGCAAACGCTTCGTTTAACTCAATCACATCCATATCTTGCATGGTGAGGCCTGCACGCTGTAGCGCTTTATGGGTCGCCGGAACTGGCCCGTAACCCATAATTGAAGGATCGCAACCAGCGACGGCCATTGATTTCACGCGCGCACGAATCTTTAAGCCAAGCGCATTGGCTTTCTCTTCGCTCATGATCAACATTGCCGATGCGCCATCGGACAGAGCCGATGAGGTGCCTGCCGTTACAGTACCATTGGCTGGGTCAAAAACAGGACGCAACTGTGCTAGCCCTTCAACAGTGGTTTCTGGGCGGATCACTTCATCAAAATCCAGCGTGAACAGAGTACCATCTTCAGCATGAGCCTCGGTGGGAAGGATTTCATTTTTGAAGCGGCCTTCAACGGTTGCTGCGTAAGCGCGTTGATGCGAACGAGCGGCAAAGGCATCTTGTTGCTCACGGCTAATGCCGTGCATTTTACCTAACATCTCAGCCGTTAACCCCATCATCCCCGCAGCTTTGGCAACGGTTTTTGACATGCCAGGATGGAAATCAACGCCATGGTTCATCGGTACGTGTCCCATATGCTCAACGCCGCCCACAAGGCAGATTTCAGCATCACCAACCATAATGGCGCGGGTGGCATCATGCAGTGCTTGCATTGATGAACCACATAAACGGTTAACGGTGACGGCACCAATTTCAATCGGCAAGCCAGCCAACAGTGCCGCATTACGCGCGACGTTAAAGCCTTGTTCTAAGGTTTGTTGCACACAACCCCAGTAGATATCTTCGATCTCTTTTGGGTTGACTTGTGGATTACGGGCTAAAATGCCTTTCATCAGATGTGCAGATAAATCTTCCGCACGAGTATGACGAAATGCCCCACCTTTTGAACGACCCATCGGGGTGCGTAGGCAATCAACAATTACGACATTTCTCTTATGTGAAGTCATTTGGACATCTCTCCTTAGATAGAACTTGCTTGTTGAGTACCGTAGAAGGTCTCGCCTTTTTCTGCCATATCAAGCAGCAGTTGAGGTACATGATACATCGCGCCCAATGCTTGGTATTGGCTTGCCATTGCAACGTAGTTTTGTAAGCCAAGACTATCGAGATAGCGGAATACGCCGCCTCTAAAAGGAGGGAACCCCAAGCCGTACACCAACGCCATATCCGCTTCTTGGGGTGAAGCGATGATCTTCTCTTCTAAACAGAGTGCCACTTCATTGATCATCGGAATCATCATGCGCTCAATGATGGTTTGATCATCAAAAGTACGTTTATCACCACATTCTACGTTAAGAACAGTGAGAACCTCTTCAGAGAAAGTTTTCTTCGGTTTGCCTTTCTTATCTAAAGTGTATTGATAGAAACCGCTGCCATTTTTCTGGCCATATTTATTGGCGTCAAACAGTGCATCAATAGCATCGCGGCCCTGTTTACCCATACGTTCGGGGAAACCTTGTGCCATTACTGCTTGTGCATGGTGAGCGGTATCAATACCGACCACATCTAGAAGATAAGCAGGGCCCATTGGCCAACCAAACTTACGTTCCATCACTTTATCGATTTGAGTGAAATCAGCGCCATCGCGCAGTAATAAACTAAAGCCACCAAAGTAAGGGAAAAGTACGCGGTTTACGAAGAACCCAGGGCAGTCATTGACCACGATGGGGGATTTACCCATTTTGGCCGCGTAAGCGACAACTCGATTGATGGTTTCATCGGAAGTGTGTTCACCACGAATAATTTCCACCAATGGCATACGATGTACTGGGTTAAAAAAGTGCATACCACAGAAGTTTTCTGGACGTTTGAGTGATTTGGCCAGTAGGTTGATTGGAATGGTTGAGGTGTTCGAGGTGATAACCGCATCCTCACCAACATTGGCTTCGACTTCACTTAGTACCGCGGCTTTGATTTTCGGGTTTTCAACCACAGCTTCAACAATCACATCCGCTTGCTCAATCCCCGCATAATGCAGGCTAGGCGTAATCGATGCCAGCACACTGGCCATTTTAAAACCATCAATTTTTCCGCGCTCTAGCTGCTTGTTAAGTAACTTAGATGCCTCGGTCATACCTAAATTAAGGGACGATTGAGCAATATCTTTCATCAAAACAGGCACGCCTTTTACTGCCGATTGATAAGCAATGCCGCCGCCCATGATCCCCGCACCAAGTACCGCCGCTCGTCCGGTTTCTTTATTGGCTGATTTAGCCGCTTTTTTTGCCAGTGCTTTAATATATTGGTCGTTGAGGAATAAACCGACCAAGGATTTCGCCGCTTCAGAATGAGCGAGCTTAACGAAGTGTTTACGCTCAATGGCCAATGCTTCATCACGGCTACAGCGCGCGGCTTCTTCTATTGCAATAACAGCGGTTATTGGCGCTGGATAATGAGGTCCGGCATGCTGTGCAACCAAGCCTTTGGCCATGGTGAAGCTCATCATGGCTTCTAATTTGCTGAGTGTCAGCGCGGACATTTTTTGCTGGCGACGCATTTTCCAATCAACGGTTTCATTGATGGCCGATGTGATGGTTTTGAGTGCTGACTCAAGCAGTTTGTCGCTATCAACAATCGCATCGAGCAGCCCAATTTTAAGGGCTTCTTCAGCACGACATGCTTTGCCTTGAGTGATCACTTCCATAGCATTGTCGGCACCAATTACACGAGGCAGACGCACACAGCCACCGAACCCCGGCATAATACCAAGCTTTGTTTCCGGTAATCCTATGCTGGTGGTTGCGTCACCAATACGGAAATCGGTAGCGAGTACACACTCACATCCACCGCCTAGCGCGTGCCCTGTTAAAGCGGCTAGTGTCGGAACGGGTAGATCTTCTAGTTTGTTGAAAATGCTATTGGCAAATTGCAGCCATTGGTCGAGTTCTTGCGCAGGTTTAGCAAAGAGGCCTAAAAACTCAGTGATATCAGCCCCGACAATAAAAGATTCTTTATCGGAAGTAAGAATAAGGCCTTTCAGTCCTTGGTGGGCTTTTAGGGCATCAAGTGCATGGTTGAGCGATTCAAGAGTGGCAAGGTCAAGTTTGTTCACTGACTCCTTGGAGCAGAAACGCAACTCCGCAATACCATCTTGTAATTCCTTTACCTGTAGGGTGTTGGCTTGGTAAATCATTGTCTATCTCCGTGACATACAACCTTAAGATCGTGTGTGAGAGTTTTTGTTGTATTAATGGTTCTGGTTTGACCAGTCGGTTTAGTTTGACCTGAGGATTGTTTAATTTCAATACATTTTTTAAACAACTGTTTAACATTGAGTGCGAATGGAGATCAGCGCTGCTTTTTTAAGTGCACGTGTTACACTCTTGCCATCCGCTCGATCTATGATTTCACATGAACGAACAACCTTATTTAATTCCAGCGTTGCCCACCCAATTTGAAGAGGAAATCAAAAAAAGCCTCTTTATTACCTATTTGGCCCATACTCCGAGTGTAGATGCTGCCAAAGCCTTCGTTGCGCAAATAAAGACAAAACATAGCGACGCCAGACATAACTGCTGGGGCTTTGTTGCCGGACGACCGGAAGATTCGATGTTGTGGGGTTTTAGTGATGATGGTGAGCCATCAGGGACGGCGGGCAAACCGATATTGGCGCAGCTAGCCGGATCGAGTGTCGGGGAGTTAACGGCCGTCGTCACTCGTTATTATGGTGGGATTCGTCTTGGCACTGGTGGGTTAGTTAAAGCTTATGGTGGCGGAGTACAACAAGCACTCAAGCAGCTTCAAACTATTGAGAAAAAAATCACCACAAAATTATCCCTAACGTTAGACTACGGTTTTGTGCCGATTGCTCAATCCATCATCGCGCAGTATGAAGCATTAGAAGTCGAAGCCGATTATAAAGAACAGGTTAAATTTCTTGTTGAGATAGAATTGCGCCATCTTGATGCCTTTACTCAAACTATCATTAATAAAAGCGGTGCAAAAGCTGTAGTGACCGCCATAAAAAATAATTAGGAAGTCAGAAGCTTCGCTTCAGAAAAAGCAATGCAAATTCGATCTATTATTCGTATCGTCGGGCTTTTGCTCGCGCTATTTAGTGTCTCTATGCTTGCCCCTGCGCTGGTGGCTTTGCTGTACCGCGATGGTGCAGGTGTACCTTTTGTCACGACCTTTTTTGTATTGTTGATGTGTGGCGGTTTTTTTTGGTTTCCAAACCGCCGCTATCGACATGAATTGAAAGCCAGAGACGGTTTTTTGATCGTTGTACTGTTTTGGACGGTTATCGGTAGTGCGGGTTCATTACCGTTTTGGTTGGCGGATAACCCTAATGTATCGGTTACTGATGCGTTTTTTGAATCATTTTCAGCATTAACCACCACCGGAGCAACCGTCATTGTTGGGTTAGATGAATTACCTAAAGCGATTTTGTTCTATCGGCAGTTTTTACAATGGTTTGGTGGGATGGGGATCATCGTTCTAGCGGTGGCCATTTTGCCAGTATTGGGAATTGGGGGAATGCAGTTATATCGAGCCGAAATTCCAGGCCCGGTCAAAGATACTAAAGTCACTCCAAGAATCGCCGAAACCGCTAAAGCACTTTGGTACATCTATTTAAGCTTAACGATTGCCTGCGCGACTGCTTTTTGGGCAGCAGGGATGACCCTATTTGATGCGATTTGTCATAGCTTCTCTACGATCGCTATTGGTGGGTTTTCGACTCATGATGCAAGCATGGGGTATTTTGACAGTTATGCAATCAATTTAATTACGGTTGTTTTTTTGCTCATTTCAGCCTGTAATTTTACGCTCCATTACGCGGCGTTTGCGACAGGTGGTGTTCATCCAAAATATTACCTTAAAGATCCAGAGTTTAGAGCTTTCGCTCTTATACAAGTCATTTTGTTTGCGGTTTGCTTTTCGATTTTACTCAAACACCATTCTTACGACTCTTTTTATGACGCTTTTGATCAGGCGCTATTTCAAACGGTATCCATTTCGACGACGGCAGGCTTTACCACAACAGGTTTTGCAGATTGGCCGTTATTCTTACCTGTATTATTGTTGTTTTCTTCATTTATAGGTGGGTGTGCTGGCTCTACGGGCGGTGGCATGAAAGTGATCCGTATCTTATTGCTTACCTTACAAGGTGCTCGTGAGATGAAACGCCTTATCCACCCAAGAGCCGTGTATACGATTAAGGTGGGCGGAAGTGCTCTTTCACAGCGAGTTGTTGACGCGGTTTGGGGATTTTTCTCAGCGTACGCACTGGTCTTCGTGGCGTGTATGTTGGCATTGATCGCAACAGGGATGGATGAACTGAGTGCATTTTCTGCCGTCGCGGCAACATTGAATAACTTAGGGCCTGGATTGGGTCAAGTCTCCGTACACTTTGCGGATGTTAATGACAGTGCAAAATGGGTATTGGTTGTTTCGATGCTCTTTGGTCGCTTAGAAATTTTTACACTATTAATACTGCTTACCCCTACGTTTTGGCGCAGTTAAGGATATCCCGTGCAAAAAGCTCTTTTTCTCTATTCTTCCCGTGAAGGTCAAACCAAGAAAATTCTTAACTATATAAAAGAGGAACTTTCTGAGTTTGATTGCAAACTTGCCGATTTACATCAAATTGAGGATATTGATTTAGCTCTTTACGATCGAGTCTTAATTGGTGCTTCTATTCGCTACGGACATTTAAATAAAAAGCTTTATCAATTTATAGAAAAACATGCCGAGCAATTAGCACTCGCTAAAGCGGCGTTCTTTTGTGTCAACTTAACTGCAAGAAAAGAAGCGCAGGGTAAAGATACTCCAGAAGGAAGTGTCTATATTAAAACCTTTCTCAGTAAATCAGCATGGCAACCCAAGCTAATCGGAGTTTTCGCTGGTGCTCTTTACTATCCACGTTATCACTTTTTCGATAAGGTGATGATTCGTTTCATCATGTCATTGACTGGCGGTGAAACTGACACCTCAAAAGAAGTTGAGTACACAAACTGGCAAAAAGTATCTCTTTTTAGTGATAACTTTAAAAAATTGTAAATAAAAAGTCGATTTTTAGCGTCTTTTGGCTTTTTTCTGTTCGAACAAAT
>NZ_CAWPDB010000018.1:0-16201 GCF_963886625.1 Vibrio sp. V23_P3S9T160 | reverse complement strand
TTAGTGGTTTAATAGAAATAGGGGATAACAAAGCAGCGTTAGAACTAATTAACAGTGAGAATATAAAAAAACAACAATTAATTGACTTTATAAGCTCAAGGATAAAACTAAGGCAAATTGCAGGTATTCTGCTAGGAAAATATTCTCGCTCTTGCGAGCTAGGGCTAGAATTACAGTTCGATCCCACTTGCCAGTTACGTCATTTAAATGAAAAAATAGAACCAAATGAATTATCCGCTATTATTGGGAATTTGATTGATAACGCATTTGAAGCCACACTTCAGAACCATGAAAGTAATAAAATGGTTACCGTTTTAATTACGGATGCTGGTGATGATTTAGTGGTGGAAGTCTCTGACAATGGTTGCGGTATATCATCGGATATCGTAAGTACTATTTTTGAACGTGGGGTAACCAGTAAAAAAGATAGTGAAGGCCATGGAATAGGTTTATATCTTATCAATCGATACGTGATGAATGCTGGTGGAGTTATATTAGTTGATGATGCCGAACCTAAGGGAACGATATTTTCAATTTTTATTCCGAATAAAGGTAATTAAGAATGAATATGATTGATGTATTAATTATAGAAGATGAAGTTGGAATCGCTGAACTTCATGCACATTTCTTCCGTCAAACGATAAGGTTCAATCCTATCGGTATCGCATCGACCATTGCTATGGCGAAAACGATGATACGGATCCATAAACCTAGCCTAATCATTTTAGATAACTACTTGCCCGATGGTCGTGGGATTGATTTGTTGCGCGAGATCATCGCCGATAAGAGTGGCAATCAACCCGATGTGATTTTGGTGACGGCATCAAGTGAGATGGAAACAGTAAAAGACGCGCTTCATTGTGGTTGTTTTGACTACCTTTTAAAGCCTATTTCTTACGATAGACTGCAAGAAACGCTCAATCGATACTTGAAATACCACTGTGCTATCAAAGCGTTTGACAACATCAGCCAACGCCATGTCGATGATTTATTTAATATCCAGACGCGGGATAAAGAATCCAGCCGCCTTCCTAAAGGGATTGGTGAGTTAACATTGGATATGATCAAACAAGTATTTAGAGCCAATAGCGGCCTTAAATACACCGCGGAAAGTTTAGGCAGTGAAGTAGGGATCAGCAAAACTACGGCGCGACGCTATCTTGAGTATTGCGCTGCCAGCGGTTTCATCTCGGTTGAAAATGAACATGGCCGGGTCGGTAGACCTGAACGTGTCTACGTTAAAAATGCCTAGTATTTATGTTTATCGGTACCGCGCCGCTCTCTTTTAGAGCGGTGTTTTAACCTCATTTCCACATCATTGCTATTGCTCTTCTTTCTACGTCGCTTCCTTTCTTGCAATTAAATTCATTAAAAACGTTAATGGTTTTTACCCTACAGCGAAACTTGAGCACCGTCCCCTTTAATCGTCCAGCCTTTGACGACAATGCTAGCAGTAGGCAATAGCGGACAAACATCTATTGTCAAAAAATTCAAACATCCAATAGACGTATCTTAAGGACTTCGTATGCATATTAGTCAGCGCTCCTACGCTGGAACACTTGAGTCGAGTGACTTACTCGTTGAAGTGACGCCGAGTGGTGGTGGTCATCTGCAAATTGACATTACTAGCTCGGTCGAAAAGCAATTTGAGCCAATTATCCGTCAGGTCGTAACTCATACTTTGGAAGAAATGGGTGTCAGTTCTGCCATCGTTACTATTAATGATAAAGGAGCCCTTGATTGTGTGATCCGCGCTCGCGTACAAGCCGCAGTGATGCGCGCGGCGAATATCGCTCATAACGACATTATTTGGGGGGCTATTTAGTGAGTAAATTACGAAGAAGTATGCTTTTTGTTCCAAGCTCCAACGCGGCAATGTTAAGCAATGCATTCATCTATACACCCGATGCAATCATGTTCGATTTAGAAGATTCTGTCTCCCTGCGCGAGAAAGATACGGCGCGCATGTTGGTTTACAATGCACTGCAACACCCGCTCTACCAAAATATTGAGACGATTGTGCGTGTTAATGCTTTGGAATCTGATTTTGGACATGCTGATGTGAGAGCGGTCGTCAAAGCTGGCGTGAACGCGGTGCGTTTACCCAAAACAGATACACTGCAAGATGTTGTGGATATGGAACTTGCCATAGAACAAGCTGAAATTGAATTTGGTCGCACGTTAGGCAGCACCAAAATGCTTGCTGCGATTGAGTCGGCGATGGGAGTAAATAACGCTGTTGAGATTGCTCGTGGTTCAAAACGTTTGATTGGTATTGCGTTGGGCGCAGAAGATTATGTACGCGATTTGCGCACACAACGCACCCCCGAAGGTACTGAACTTTTGTTTGCACGCTGTTCAATACTGCAAGCTGCTCGCGCTGCCGGAATCATGGCTTTCGATACAGTCTATTCCGATGCGAACAATGACGAAGGCTTCCTACACGAAGCTGAACAGATCAAAACCTTAGGTTTTGATGGCAAGTCGCTGATTAACCCTCGCCAAATCGAAATGATCCACAACGTTTTTGCTCCATCACAGAAAGAAGTGGATCACGCTTACGCCGTTATTGAAGTGGCGCAAGAAGCTGAGCAACAAGGTTCTGGCGTAGTTTCTCTCAACGGGAAAATGGTGGACGCGCCGATCATTGAACGTGCTCGATGGACACTAGAGCGGGCAAAATCCGGTATTAAACAGTAAGGCAGCAGTTGGATGAATAATAAAAAACTTCGTGAATTTGATTTAACGGTTCCCAATTTAAGACCTTATGTGGGTCCACATGAGCTTACTCCCCACCTATATGACCGTGACAAAAAAAAGTCACGTAAGCTGTTAAAAACAGTTCAAGATGCTGTGCGCAACAGTGGGTTGAAAGATGGTATGACTGTCTCATTTCATCACTCCTTTCGTGGTGGTGACCAAATCATCAACATGGTTATGGATGTCCTCGCGCAGCTAGGATTAAAGAATTTAACCTTAGCCTCCAGCTCGCTGGCCGAAATCCATTCACCGCTTATTACGCGCATAAAAAATGGTGTAGTGAGTAAGATTTACACTTCAGGATTGCGTGGTGAGTTAGCGGAATTTATTTCCAACGGATCTATGAATGAGCCGATCCACATTCATTCGCATGGTGGTCGTGTTCAGCTTATACAATCGGGTGAGCTTAATATTGATGTTGCGTTTCTTGGTGTTTCTACCAGTGACGAATTTGGTAATGCCAATGCCGTCCATGGTCATTCACGTTGTGGCTCTTTGGGTTACGCACAAATCGATGCCATGTACGCTAAGCATGTGGTTATTTTAACCGAGCAACTGGTTCAATTTCCAAACCAACCAGCCTCAATAGCACAAGATAGTGTGGATAGTGTGGTGCTAGTGAAATGTGTCGGTGATGCTTCGAAAATCGGCGGTGGGACAACGCGTATGACGAGCAATCCTCGTGAACTTTTGATTGCACGCAAAGCGGCCGACGTTATTGAGTGCTCTGGCTATTTTAAACAAGACTTTTCAATGCAAACTGGTTCGGGTGGTGCTTCTTTAGCGGTGACTCGTTTTCTTGAAGAAAAAATGGTCAGGAAGGGTATTACGGCCAGTTTTGCACTGGGTGGTATTACATCCACTATGGTGGATCTGCATGAAAAAGGTTTGATCAAAACGCTACTTGATGTTCAGTCATTTGATGGTCATGCGATTGACTCTTTAGCGCGAAATCCAAACCATATTGAAATTTCCGCTAACCAATATGCTAATCCGGCCTCCAAAGGCGCAGCAGTGGATCGGTTGGATGTGGTGATCTTAAGTGCGCTAGAGATCGATACTGATTTCAACGTTAATGTGATCACCGGTTCCGATGGTGTTATCCGCGGTGCATCGGGTGGCCACAGTGATACAGCGGCTTCGGCCAATTTGACGATTATTGTTGCTCCCTTGGTCAGAGGCCGCATTCCTACGGTTGTTGAATCAGTATTGAATGTCGTGACCGTTGGCAGTGAAATTGATGTGTTAGTGACTGACCATGGCGTGGCGGTTAACCCGAATCGACCTGAAATTGCCGAAAAATTGCAACAAAGTGGCCTGGTGCTGATGAGCATCGAGCAGTTGCAAGAAAGAGCAGAATTATTGACGGGTAAACCAAGATCCATTGCTTTTGAAGAAAAAGTGGTGGGCTATGTTCGTTACCGAGATGGTTCAGTGATTGATGTGATTCGGCAAGTGAAGGAGTTGTGAGTGTACAGTGGGCCACAAGTTAATTTACAGCAATCGCTTGATTGTAAAGAACAAAGAGCCTATCGACAAAGAGAGTGGGTTAACACTCACTCTCTGCCACTGATTAGTTTCACGATCAACATGGTAGGGGCTGTAAAGAAAAATGCGATATCAGAAAAAGTGTTTGATGCTGGATATTATGCGATTTTAGAAACCTGTTTAGTAAACAACATTGTGGTTGTTCGGATGGAAACCGTTGTGGAAGTCACCGGTTATGAGCTTTTGATCGCTGCAAAATGCGAAGATCCCTATCGGCTAAAATGCTTGATGGTGAAATTGGAAGAGAGTCATCACTATGGGCGTTTATTCGATATCGATGTTATTTCAACAACCGGCCTTCCAATGTCGAGAGAAACGTTACGTTTGCCAAAGCGACGCTGTTTATTGTGTGAGAACGAGGCGAAAAGTTGTGCTCGTAGCCGAACTCATCCTCTGTCTGAATTGATCCATAAAATGAGTGAGATAACCCATGATTGCCAATAGAAGCATTGAATGGTTGATGGATGATTGCTGCCTATATCAACCTGCAGGATGTGGAGCGTTGAGGCTGAACATTTGTGTGTTAGCAGGCAATTTGGCCTACCACGCTATGATGTTAGAGGTGCATTTAACCCCAAAAGCGGGGCTGGTGGATTGCGCCACGAATGGCGCGCACCATGATATGGACATCCATACATTTGTGCGCAGTTGCGATGTACTTCGGCCGTTTATGAAGGCATTTGTTACAGCAGGATCCAGAATGTCGCACTTACCAGCCAAATCATTGCTGCCAGGTTTAAGAACTATTGGTATTCAGGCAGAGAAAGCGATGTTTTCCGCGACCAATCAAGTCAATACACATAAAGGCATGATTTTCACTCTTAGCCTGATATGTGGTTCGGTAGGTTGGTTGTATCAAAAAGGACTCAGTTACGACTCGCAACGAGTGAGAGCTGTTATCAAAGAGTGTTGCGCGAGTTTGGTGGTAGATGATTTAAAATTCTCCAATAAAATCCCCGCAACTGCTGGAGAAAAACTGTATAAGCAATTTGGAATTACAGGTATTCGAGGAGAAGCCTCGAAAGGTTACCCTACCATTTATCGTTACGGGCTGCCGATTTATCAAGAATGCATTTTGCAAGGTCAGTCGGAAGAGCAAGCACTGTCTAAAACCTTGCTCTCTTTAATGAGCAACAACTGTGACAGCAATGTGGTCAGCCGTGGGGGAATGGCTGGTCTCGATTACGTACAAAGTCAATCAAGGCAGCTACTGGAAAAAAGCCATTGTCCCCACACCAACCTTGACAGTGAAATCACGCTACTCGATCAGCAATTTACGCATAAAAATCTCAGTCCAGGAGGCAGTGCAGATTTACTGGCGGCTACTTGGCTGCTTGCTCAACTCGATATCTGTTCACAGATACTGGTGAACAAACAAGCGTCAATATAAGCAATAAAGTCAGTGATAAAGGGAAAGTTTCATGTTGTGTATCGGTATTATTGGTAATTATTCAGGTCATTTAAGTGGTGCAGAACAAGTACAAGAAACGGCATTGCCCAATGGTATCTTTGTGATTGATTGTTCTCATCCAGAAACGTTAACCTCAGGGAATATAATCTACTACCCAAGAAATGGAAGTAAAGTTGATATTGAGCCAGAATTTGTTATTCGTTGCCAAGTGAGTTATGAGCAAGGGAAAGTGAGCGCTTTAATGCCAAAACAGCTTACTATAGGTAATGACTTTACTATTCGTGAATTGATAGGTTCTAATAAAATAGAACAACGAAAATCTTGGGGAGAATTCTCTAAGGGGATTAATCACTATTGGTGGGATATTCTAAGATTAAGTCCTTCAAATTATGGCGAGAATTTAAAGCTTATCTCCTATATTGAACGAGATGGTGATTTCTATTTAGCAACACCAGAAGTTGATTGCACCGAACTAAAAATATTCTATTGTCATTTAATGGTGTGGTTAACTAACGTGATTAATAACCAAGTTGATGAAGGTATGTATAGCACTATTTTACCTGAAATAGAAAAACAAGGTTTTCCTAATGAACTGATTCTTTTTACTGGTGCACCAAATTATACCTATTGGGGCGATATGAACTTTATCCAACAAGGTGATAAAGTTCATATCGCTGCTTATGATATCAATCATATTAATGAAGATGAAATAAAGAAAATGTTTAAATCACAATGTATTATCAATAACCAATATATATTATCATTGTCTCAATATATTATTTGACATTGTAGGGGTATTTGTTTTTCTATTTTTTAATAGTCAAGCATTAGTAGGTGTGAGAATTTAATTCATAGAATTCATTAAATGATATTTGAACATCAAGAAAGTGATAGCTTATTCATACTTATAGTTTCTATTTCGTCATATTATCATTTTGTGCTCATCGACAGGATTGAACAATGATTGTAACCAATACATTTAACGAAAAGTTAAGTGAAGAATCAAAACAGAATTGGCTTAGTTATTGGAAGCACTTTAATAATAATGAATACCAATTTTGTGCAGAACATAATTGTATAAATAAACATCATCATGGCGTATTGGTCAAACAGACTGGTTTTAGTGATGATAGGCTATTTGTTATACCTTTGTGTAAAGAACACAGCGCTAATTTTTTAAACCCCATTGAACTTGATGAGAAAGTCAGTGTTGTTCCAGCAGAGCTAAGTTTGTAGATATCCTTGTAGGGATTTTGTTGGAAGTTGAGCAATGCCATTTATTTTGCATTGCTCTTTTTTTATCTAAAATTTGTCGTTCTGGTTTTAATGTTTGAAAAATGTCATGTTGATTATGGAATTGGAGGTGTGCTTTGTGATGCCTTAAACTCAGACATTAGAAATGTGATAACTATTCCATAACTTAACACGACATAAGACATGTCTATGAAAAATGGTATTATTTTTGAGAATTTTAGTATTTTTATAGGAATCGGTTGTGGACCCTGTGATATCGCAATTAAAGAAGGATTTTTATGCGCAGATTCGCTCTCTCAAAGACGGTCCGACATCTGAATCTCAAACGACCTTAGCACTGCTCACAGAAGAAGAGTTGCAACAACTCGAACAAATGTGGGTTGAACTGGCGGTTTGGAAGCAGTCGCAGAATATCTAACTGCCCACAGATTGATTAGCGTAAATTTTCGTAACAATCCTAAACAAAAAAGCCAGCAGAACAGATGCTGGCTTTTTTGTTTATTACGTCGGCTGTTAATTGTACGCGCGTGCGACACGTCCAAGTGATGACAGTTGATAATGTTCAGCGTAAGCGGGAATGAAGATTGAGTGGCCTTTTTTCACGGTTAGAGACTCACCATTGTCATGGGTTAAGGTCGCATCAGCATCAATGGCAAAGATAATTTCGGCACTGTTGATTTTCACCTTAACTTGCGTGGCATTGAGGTAAATCGCAAACTTAAAATCGCGGACTGGGACCGGGAACAATAATGCTCCATTTTCTTCAATTGGTTTCAATAAAAGACTTGAAGCGGGTTTTTCTTCAAATAGCGTGCATGATGCGAGCTCTTCAATATCCATATGTTTGGGTGTTAGGCCAGCGCGCAACACGTTGTCTGAGTTGGCCATGATTTCAAGCCCGGTACCTTTCAAGTAGGCGTGTGGCGTTCTGGCGTCTAAAAACATGGCCTCACCCGGAGCTAAAGTGAGTACATTGAGCATTAATGGAGAAAATAGACCAATATCACCGGGGTACTGTTGTGCCAGCTCTAAAATAAGCTCAAAAAGATCATCATCTGAATGATGGTGGGCATACGCTAATAATGCATTCACCGCATGTTCTTTTTGCTCGCCAGTTAATGATAGCAATGCACTAAAAAAGGTTTTTAAACCTTGTGATGTTGGGTTGTGTGCAAAAGCATCGACCAGGGTTGAAATCGCATTGATATTCAGCGTTTGAAATTGTTCAACAATCTCTGTGATTGGGCGAAACCCATTCATCGCTTGATAAGGGGTAAGGGCGTAAACCAATTCCGGCTTGTGGTTAGGATCTTTATAGTTGCGATGTCCGGCATTGAGTGGGATCCCCGCTTGGTTTTCTTTCTCAAAGCCAATTTCCGCTTCTTGCTTACTTGGGTGAACTTGAATCGAAAGGGCGTTCGCTGCGGCAAGTACTTTGAAAAGATAAGGTAACTCACCAAAGGTTGTTGCAGTAGCAGCAGAAAGAAACGCTGTTTTATCTTGGTTGATCATCTCAAGCAACGAAACAGGTTCTCCATTCACATGAATTTGTGAGCATCCATTTGGGTGTGCTCCCATCCAAATTTCTGCTTGTGGAGCGTTGTTTGGGTTAGCAATATCAAACAAGTGCTGAATCGAAGTCGTGCTTCCCCACGCATAGTTTTGGATGACATTGTCCATCAAAAAGAAAGGTTGTTTGTTATTGGTCATAGTACATCTCACAAAAAATCAAAATAAAAACAAAGTAGCAGTACACAGAGTAAGAGAAATAAAAAACTCCCGAGTTAAAGCGGGAGTACAACATAAAGTCAGAAGCTCAGCGTTGATGAACATCAAGCACTCTCGGGGGAGAGTGCCTGATCATTAAGCCGTTGCTTGTTGTAATTTCGCTTGGCGCATTTTTTTCAGAGTGATACAAACAACACCTGTCACTACAGCACCGGTTGCCATGCAAAGCAAAGCTAGCAAAGGCTTATTCATGGCACCGAGCAATGCTACTACAGGACCGCCGTGGGCAACACTGTTTGTAATGCCAAAAGTGAACGCCATAACCGCTGCAACCATCGACCCCAAGATGTTTGCTGGAATGACTGACATCGGATCTTGCGCGGCAAATGGAATCGCCCCTTCAGAAATACCAACCAAGCCCATTGCACCGGAAGCTTTACCTGCTTCAATTTCAGAGGCTTCAAACAAGTTCAGTTTACGGCCCAGTACGGTTGCTAAAGCCATACCGAGTGGCGCGACTGGAATGGCACACGCCATTGCACCCATAAATTGAGTTTGACCGCTGGCAATCATACCAACAGAGAAAAGGAATGCCACTTTGTTAAATGGGCCACCCATATCAAAGCCAGCCATGCCGCCGAGCACAATACCGAGCAGTATCACGTTACCTGAGCTCATGCTCGTAAGTAGTGCGGTTAAGCCATCCATCAAGCTTGCAATCGGCGCGCCGATAACAAAAATAAAGAGCCCAGAGATAAAGAGTGAGCCTGCGATGGGTGCAATCATGATTGGCACAAGTGGTTGAATAAACTTGTGAAAATGGATGCTTGTTAACCATTTGATGAAATAACCGACTAAAAGGCCAGCAATAATGGCACCGATAAAACCTGTACCAGCATCTGCGCCGTAGAATGACCCGTTGTTAGCGATCCAACCACCAATTAAGCCAGGAGTCAGAGCGGGGCGATCGGCGATCGCATACGCGATGTAACCAGCAAGAATGGGGATCATCAACGTAAAAGCAACCACACCGACGTTCAGCACTTGGTTCCACATACTGCCGTCAGGAATGGCCATACCAGCTTCGGTTGGCTCGCCGCCAATAGCGAGTGCTAAAGCAATCAACAAACCGCCAGTAACAACGAATGGGATCATATGCGATACACCATTCATCAAATAGCGGTATAAATCGGAGCGAGCTTGCGCCGCTTTACCTTTTCCATCTAAAGTCTTGGTACTGGCATCGGCTTGATATTTTGGTGCGCTGAGGGCTTTTTCAATCAACCCTTTTGCATCACGAATCGGCGCTTTAACGCCAGTTTCAATCAGTTTTTTACCCGCAAAGCGCACCATGTCAACTTGCTTGTCACAAGCCACGATGATCGCATCAGCTTTAGCGATCTCTTCATCCGTTGGGCTGTTTTTCACCCCAATCGAACCGTTGGTTTCGACTTTAATTTGATAACCCATCGCGGCGGCCCCTTTTTCCAGCGCTTCAGCGGCAAGATAAGTGTGCGCAACACCCGCTGGGCAGCCCGTTACGCCAATCAAAAAGCCTTTATTAGCTTCAACATCGGTTGTTTTTTCGGTTTTTTGTAGCAACAAATCTAGCGCTGCTTGCTCTGTTTTTGCGTCTAAGAAACGTTCAATGAACCCTTCTTCAATCAGCTTAGAAGAGAGCTCTGCCAGCACTTCAATATGATGATTTGAACCACCATCAGGTGAGGCTATCATGAAAAATAATTTAGAAGGCAAGCCATCTTCCGCGCCATATTCGATACCGCTTTTGCTGATGCCTATCACAACTGCAGGCGAGATAACGGCGGAACTTTTGGCATGAGGCAGCGCGACACCATCTTCAAATCCAGTGTTACCAAGCTCTTCACGAGCATAGATATCGGCTAAAAACTGCGATTTATCGCTGATGCGTCCTTGTTCTAACAGTACATCGACCAGCTCTGAGAAAACGCCATCTTTTGATGTTGCTTTCAAATCAAGCCGGATCAAGTTCTCATTAATGAGTTGAGTGATCATGTTTCGTCCCCTATATGGTTTTTATCCCCTTCGCACTTGAAGCTGAGCCATGTTGGCTGCAACTTCAAACTGTGTGGGGATATTGTTATTGCGCACCGCGCTTTTTGTTGGAGATATTGTGAGCGCCTCGGGTGAACAGTGGTAGTGTACGAAACTGGCATTTACTGGATTATTGTAACCTGTGTCTGCAAACGTGATCAGGCTCTTATTTTGGTTTTAGGGTGATAATTTGAATTTATGATTAATTTTTTATTTTAATTCAATTGGATAAATTGATTATTTTTCTTTTTCGATCGGAGTTATCGAATGCGTAATGATTGGTGATTCATGAGGTATTGGATTATAGTTGCCTCGTTTATTGATGGGTATAGGGTGAATTTTGTGATCCCAGTATTTAAAAATGTGATTGAAGTGCTGCTCTCGGAGCGAGAAAGTTTTAATCGAATATGGTTTGCTGGGGACAAAATAACGCCGCCAGCGTTCAGTTACCAAGTCAATTTCCCTCGTCTAGAATTGGTTTTAAGCGGCGTGTATAGCAACGAAATCGAAGAGATTGAACACGGTATCAGTAAGGTCAACATCTTATCTGGTGATGCGCTTTATATACCTCCGAACTGCTGGAATAAACCTGATTGGCAAGAGAGCTGTTCGGTCTTGAGTTTGCTATTTGGCCGTCGTCAAATGGGGTTTAGTTTGGTCAGTAAACACAAAGGCGAGAGTGGTTTTTATGATGTTCAGAAACACAGTATCCCAACGCGTACTGGGCACGCGATTGATCACATGCTCGAAGGGCTAAATGCATTAGCACGTGAGCCTCAGAAAAGCCCAATGGACGAACATTTGTTGTTGGCTCTGTTGAGTTACAGCGCCACAATGCTTGATCAACCGACCGCTTCTCCTAAAAAGCGCAGTGAAGATTTATATCAAGGCATCTGCATCTATATCCAAGAAAATTTTCATCGCAATATTTGCCGTGACAGCATCGCACAGCGGTTTAACATTTCCGCCAACCATTTATCGCGCATGTTTCGCCAACAAGGACACATGACTCTTGCTGATTACATCACTTGGGTAAGAATTGAACGGGCAAAATTTATGTTGAAGAAATACACCTTTCGTTTAGCCGAAGTGGCCACGCGCTGTGGATTTCAAGATGTGAATTATTTTTTCCGCGTATTTAAAAGCAAAGCGGGTATGACTCCATCTGAATATCGAACTCTGTCGCAATAAAGCTATTCATTTTGTATTGGGTCGTCCGGCTTAGCCATCACGTGCAGCAAAATGGCTTTAAGGGTTTCTTCTCTTTTTGCCGTAAGTAGCCATTGACGATGTTCCTCTTCCAGCAACCAACGAGTTAACTGCGTGACCGGTTTAATCACGGTTCGCGGCGCTGATGTCGGCAGTAATAAGGTGATGATCAGCGACACATCGCCGGATTTTTCTGACCATGATAGCGGGTTTGCTAACCAGTGAACCGCCAGTGTTGGCTGGGCAACTCGCGCGTGAATGACATGGGGGAGCGCTATTCCACGGCCAATAATGGTCGGGGAGATGGCTTCTCTTTTTTCCAGCGCATGCAAAATATCATGACAATACGTGGGCATGATCTGCTTAGCAATCGTGTCGAGTGCCTCTGATTTGCTAAGCTCAGGGCCTAATGTGGCGTAATGCCACTGTAGCGAAAAGGGCAGTTGAAAAGCAGAGTGGGTGGCAAACGCCAATTCCGCTTTGGCATTTTGTTTGTGTGATGTTGAAATAAGCAGTGTGTGCTCGCGTAAATACTCTGTCATCACCATGCAGGCCAACTCGGCGTCGAGCCCTTCAATGGCAATTTGGCATACATCTCCCGGGTTTGAACCAAGGCTTAACACTTGCAGTGTATGGTTGAGCATTGCCTTGTTGTCACGCGTGATGTTAAACAGCACCACCACCGAGCGAAAATGGCGGTTGAGATCTTTCAATTCATTTAATTGCCAGCTGACCAGACCGCCTGCTTTTAAAACAAAGGTGATGCGCGTTGTGATCATCGGCGGTTACAAATAACGATCTAAAACAGATTGCACGTTCGTCAACACTTCTTCAATGGACACCTGAACCGTTTTGCAACCAACAAAACGTTCACGCTGTTCAATGTCGATATCTGAAGCGATGAGGATCAGATCCGCGTTGACAATATCTGCCACTGTCAGTGGGTTCTCGACACCCATTGCGCCTTGGGTTTCGACTTTAATTGAGATATTACGCTTATTCGCTTCTTTTTTGAGTGCGTCTGCGGCCATATAGGTGTGCGCGATGCCTGTTGGACAAGCGGTTACTGCGATAATTTTCATAACGAAAGATAATAGATAAATGATGAGTGAGTATAAGGAGGATGAAAGCGTGACTCAACCGAAGTTTACGCTAAGCCAGCACCCTAATGACTGTAGCACTCAGGCTACTCGGCTTTGCACATAAACTTTGCACTGGCCGTAGAATAGGGAAGCCCATCATAAAAAATGGTGCTGCACAGATAGTAAATGTGACGTTTTTGTTTGATAAGATGTGCTTCGACTTGCAACGGTACATTCAGTGGAATAGGGTGCAGATAACGTACGTTTAGCTCTGCTGTCATCGCATAAATGCAC
The DNA here is from genome assembly GCF_963886625.1 of Vibrio sp. V23_P3S9T160. Classification (NCBI taxonomy): domain Bacteria; kingdom Pseudomonadati; phylum Pseudomonadota; class Gammaproteobacteria; order Vibrionales; family Vibrionaceae; genus Vibrio; species Vibrio sp. V23_P3S9T160. Next base: position 2,842 of record NZ_CAWPDB010000018.1, on the reverse strand, counting down.
TGTGCAAACAGACAATGTGTCATGGCCGCATCATGTAAGGTGCTGATAAGTCCACCCTGCATGACCCCTTGATAGCCTTGCATCTTTTCTGTTGCTACAATCTGTGCGCATACGCTCCCCGTTTCTGTTTGGTTAAATTGCAGTGTGTGCGTTTCAGAAAAGAACGGGGCACAACACACCGCGCAGTGGCAATGTTGTAGGGGAGGTTGAATGTTCATAAGTTCACCAAACTGGTTTTAAATGATTAGGAGAAGAAAATGGCAAGACCCAAAAAAATTCGTCGTGTTTGTGGTCAAGCGGCGTATGCATGCTTCAAACCCAACGGTGTCAAATTATCTGAATTGAACACAGTAGATTTACTGCCAGAAGAACTTGAAGCGTTGCGTTTGGCTGATAAAGAGGGGCTTAGCCAATTACAAGCGGCTACGCAGATGGGCATATCGCGACAAACCTTTGGTAATATCGTTAACCAAGCAAGAGCGAAAGTCGCGACTTGCTTGGTGGAAGGTCATGCGTTGATGTTGGTTGAACGCTAACGCTCGTGATCAGGTTCTTGAATTTGATACAACACCTTCTGATGTTCATCACAAACGTCTACGCAGTTACATTCTCTTTCAATATCGATATTTGCTAACCCACCACAACTGCCTTGCAGCGAGCGGCGGCGAAACAAAACACCGATCGCCATCAAGACAATAATGCCAATAAAAAACGCAAAGGTTATAACATAAGTCATTATTTTCCCTCGACAATCGCTTTTACTTTCAGCACTTTCTTCAACGCTTCTATGGTAGTTGGTGACAGCATTCTGGGTGCCAGTTTGTTATGTTTATCCACTTTCTTCGATCCACATTGACTAGCACAACGTTTCTTCGATTTATTGGCTGAAGGCTTGCCAAAAGAGACGTCGGTGACGGGCAGAAGATGGTTTGGATGAAGTGATGTTAATTGGCTGCCTCTTGGTGCGTAATATACCGCAATCTTCTTTTCTAAAATCGCTGCTAACATATTTTGTCCGATATTGCGGACGATAACAGCGTCCACGCTATTCTCTCTTAGCAGTGCAAGTAGCTGTTTTTTGTGGCCACAACTGCCCTCGGTTTTAGTAACGTCAATACGTTGGCTAGTGGCGGTAGTATCGTCCACAATCATCAATTGAGGCGCTTTGGCAAAGTGATTAAAAGGCGAGTTTTGATCACAAGGGATGGCATAAATCATCATGACTCCTAAAGTTTATCGGGTTCTTGTATTTAAAATACACCTTATTATTGGCATATGCCAATAATGAAAATGACAATGTAAGAATTCATTAATTAAAAGTCGTGGTGCTGTTTGGTAAATCGAGACCCGATATGGCGTAAAAATACGCGAATAAATTGCAGGCGTATGTAACAAGCCTCATCTACACTTTGTGAGCAGTCAAATGAAAATTAAATCTATTGCATATTGGAAACTCGAAAGTGTAAACGTTAACACTTGGTGTTTTGAGAGGTATGATCTCTTTCGTGGTGGATCGCACTTTTAAAAAGAGAAATAGGTCTCGATGTTACATTTCGTTACGTATGATTACTTAGTTTTGCAATAGTTATCAAACTATTCACAAGAAACTGCATGAAAATGCGATTTCAAAACTGAAATTTTAACTGGTTCACATTAATTGTTTGCTTTACTACTATACTTTGAAAGGTAAACGTTTTCACTGCTGTTTCTCAGAGTTAACGTTTCTCCCCCTACACAACGTAATAACAACACTAACAAATAGGACTTGTTCAATGAGAAAGTTAACTACTTTAGCCATGCTTGCGGCTGGTATGAGTTTCGGCACTCAAGTCATGGCTGACACAACGATCGGTGTGACCGTTTATAAGTACGATGATAACTTTATGTCAGTTGTTCGCCAAGCGATTGAAAAACAGGCAAATAATGACGGCAACACCAAGGTTTTGATGAATGACTCACAAAACAGCCAATCAATGCAAAATGACCAAGTGGATGTCATGTTGGCTCGTGGTGTGAAAGCACTGGCGATCAACCTTGTCGACCCTGCAGCTGCACCAAGTATTATTCAAAAAGCGAAAATGGATGATGTTCCTATCGTTTTTTACAACAAAGAACCGAGTGCTAAAGCGCTCGCTTCATATGACAAAGCCTATTATGTGGGTACAGATTCAAAAGAGTCGGGCATCATCCAAGGCGATCTCATTGCGCAACACTGGAAAGCCAATCCTGCTTGGGATAAAAACGGTGACGGTGTACTGCAATATGTAATGCTGAAAGGCGAACCAGGTCACCCAGATGCGGAAGCTCGTACTTCTTATTCTGTGAAAACCATTAACGAAAATGGCATCAAAACAGAAGAGCTACACATGGATACTGGTATGTGGGATACCGCCATGGCAAAAGATAAAATGGATGCTTGGTTATCTGGCCCCAACGGCAGCAAAATCGAAGTCGTGATTGCCAATAATGATGGTATGGCGATGGGTGCGATTGAAGCGTTACGTGGTGCGGGTGCGAAAGTACCAGTATTCGGTGTTGATGCGTTAGCAGAAGCATTAGCATTAGTTAAATCTGGCGACATGGCAGGCACTGTGCTTAATGATGCAGATTCACAAGCGAAAGCGACATTTGAACTTGCACGTAATTTAGCCAACGGCAAAGCTGCAACCGAAGGCACTCAATGGGAAATGGCCAATAAGATTGTTCGTGTTCCTTATGTTGGTGTGGATAAATCGACACTCGAGTAACCTAAAGTTCAAGGGGGAAGTCATTCCCCCTTTACTCCCTAACGTATAGGGTGTTTATACAATCAATAATAAATAATTGCTGATTAAATTTTATT
>NZ_CAWPDB010000017.1:0-9059 GCF_963886625.1 Vibrio sp. V23_P3S9T160 | reverse complement strand
CAGCAGGGGAGATGATGAGTTTCGAGACCGGTACGCCAGGTTGCTCGGCCAGAGAGGCTGCTAGGGCAACGAGTCTTTGAGTACGTCTTGGGTCATTGAGGTGAGCTTGACCAAATTGCTTTTGTGCCCAGAGGGTTGGTTCTATATAAGTCATTCTAATCATCCTTGTTATTGCTTAGATGATCAGATCATGAAACATAAAATTAGTTCAAAAAAATCCCCAAGCAGAGGCTTGGGGATTTGTGTATAAGAGACAGGCTATTTGGCTCCTTTTAAAACAGGAGCCTTTTTTCTTAGATATGCCTAATCACAATCAAGCCACATTCCACCATTTTAACCAAACATCAGCACATCACCATGTTGAAGCACTTCTAATTTAGGACCGAGTAAATGGATGGTACCCGGCAATTCTGGGATTCGCTGACCGTCAAATTTAAGTGTTACATGCCCAAGCTCCGCAAGATTTTGGTTCGCCACACTGCCGACTGCCGTCACAACAAAACCGAGATCCCCAATTAATAAAGTGGTGTTGTGGTCAATCAATCCATACAACGAAGATCCAGAGTGTATGAAGCAATATTCCTTCACCGCATCAGGGGCGCTCGGGCCGAATAAAATCACCATATCATCATGCAGTGAGTCTTTAGCATAATCGCCAGCGGACAAAATCGTCGTTTGATACTGAAGCATATGCCCTCACTGATAAATGAAGAATGAGATAAGCCAAGCAATCAGCACCGTTGGCGCACCTGTAAGAAAACGAGAGTAAAGTACCGAAGGCACACCGACCTGTACCGTTTCGGGCTTAGCGTCTGCAAGGCCAAGCCCTACAGGGATGAAATCACAAGCAGCTTGAGCATTTATGGCAAACAAAGCGGGTAATGCTAAGTGCGGTGGGATATTTCCCATACCGATCTGAGTCCCGATAAGTACACCGATCACTTGCGCAATCACCGCACCTGGTCCAAGAAAGGGTGACAGAAACGGAAATGAACAGATCAAGGCAATCGTCAGTAAACCGATCGGGTTCCCTGCTAATGGCTCCAAAGTATGAGCAATTAAATCACCTAACCCAGACGCGAGAATAACCCCAATCAACATTGAAACAAACGCCATAAAAGGCAGAATGGTTTTAAGTACGGTATCAATGGTTTCACGCCCAGCCTGATTAAAGGTCGCCATCACCGAGCCCATACCGATCCCCACTTTAGCCAGTAAGCTATCTGTTTGTTGGCTAAGCTTCTTGGTCGTGTCAATGGACTGGGGCTGAGATAGGCTTGGTTCACAAAACGTGGTTTTGTGATCGTCTACCAAGGAAAAACAACCACTGTGTATGCCAGATGCATAAATATCTTCCTGAATATATTGTGCCAAAGGGCCACTTTGACCTGTAGCATGGATATTTAATGTCGGAATACCTTTTTTGGGATAAAGCCCACAACGCAATGTGCCACCACAGTCAATCACTACACAAGCGACTCGTTCATCGGGAACGAAGTGTTCAAAGCCGTTAACCGCTTGCATGCCCGTCAACGCCACCATCTCATCAATAAAATGGGGACGAGTCCCTGCTGTGATATAGATGATCTTCTTGTCAACCTCAACCGGAATGAATAGCGGGCCACCCCATCCACCCTGGCCTCGGTTTACTTTCAATACCGTCATCACTTTTCCTCAACCACGTTAAGATCGACTTTATCGCTGAATACTACACCTTGTTGTCTAGCCACAAACATAGTCGTCATATCGGTTACCCAACCGCGTAAAAAGTTGGTCACTAAGCCGACCAGTAAATAGGAAATAGCGAGAGGACCGAGCGATAAGCCCTGTTGAGTGATCCCAGCGGCAATGCCTAGATAAATAAACAATTCACTAGGATTTACATGAGGGAACATACCATTCATGGTGTGGCAACTGTAGGAGGCAGAGGCATAATAAGAAGGTTTGTACTTTTCAGGTAAGAAACGCCCTAGGCTGAGCACCATGGGATTACAAAAAACAAAGGTTCCTACTGTCGGCAAGAGCAAATAGCGAGATATAGGATTAGACGCACTTTTCTGAGCTAACACTTCTATGCGCTGTTGGCCAATAAAACGGATCAGCGCATTCATGGCAACTAATAAACAGATCAGCACTGGGAGTACTTGTGCCACCATTTCGCTAAACACTTCACCGCCTTTCTCAAAAAGACCAATAAACCATTCCGCTCCCTCGATTATCCAATCCATACCTTCGGCTCTTAAATTATGTGGGGATAGTTGGAGTGTTTCCGTTATTGATATATTGAAAAAGAGGCAAAAGAGAAAAGCGTGAATTCAATCACCGATAACTTTTATTTTAAAAGTAAAAAATTGAAATCGACGACAAAATAAAAAAGAAAGCCAACTGGCCTCCTTTCATAAATGGGGTTTATGGAGTGACTTAGGAGCCAACGGTGATGACTTGGATACCTTTCTCTTCCAAATACGTCCGATCCTCTGCTGCGATAAGGTTATCTGTGACAACTATATCGATTTTATCTAGCGGAACCACCACGTTAGGGCTACGACGGCCAAACTTACTTGAATCGGTCACGACAATGATCTGATTGGCTGCTTGGCACATCGCCTGGCTGACTTGATACGCTTCGTTGTAGGTTGTTGTTCCCTGCGCAAGGTCAAAACCATCAGCACCAATAAAGAGTTTATCGAAAGAAAACTGTTTAAATGCTTGCTCTGCCAGCGTGCCATGGAAAGACGCTGATTTTCGACGATACGTTCCGCCCGGAACCAATACAGTATGTTCCGCATCCAAATTCGCTACCGCGTTGACGATGTGAATACTGTTCGTCATCAATGTGAGTGACATCACCTGTTCAAAATGCGGCACCATCTGCAGTGTGGTACTGCCACAGTCCAGAATGATCGAATCCCCGTCCTTGACCAGTTGTGAAGCGGCTTTAGCGATTAAGCATTTACGTTCAAGGTTCACCGTCTGCTTTTCATCCATCGAACGGTCTTCCAAAATGACGCTATTAGCGATACAAGCTTCAGCTGCTCCGTAACGGCGAATAACAAGCCCTTCTTCCTCTAACGAACGTAAATCACTGCGTATTGTCGCTCCTGATGTTTCAAAGGTATCCGCCAGATCGTTCACTGACGTTTTTCCATTAACACGCAGATAATCCAGCAACTGCGCTCTTCTGTTATCTAAATTCATAGCATCAACTTCATTATTAAACTGATAGCAGTTTATAACAGTTCCCTTTCAACTTAAAAGGAAAAGGGGGAACATTCTTTCATTACTGCCTAGAAATTGCGACGTTTAACGCTTCTTGAACATTAGAATCCAGTTGAAATATGAGTGATTCAGGGATAGGTAGTGATTGACCAATGAGTTGATCTAGGGTCTTTGGTCTAGCAAATACAGAAATACCCTTCATCACTTGGGCATCTACAACATGCTGAGCTTCATCTTCAACCAACACCAGTACTGTACGCGGTTTCCATCGGCTTTGGGTACGGCCTATCTTGATTTTCCCTTTGTGAGTCATAGATTGAAGCATCCGATTAAAAGATCGAATCTGCAAATAACCTAAGACGATCTGTATCATCCAAGCTCCTGCAGCAAAATAAATAAGTACAGTTGTTGAGTCCATCTCATACCTCTTGTCAAAAAGGGGCAAGCATAACGCCTGCCCAATATAAGCTGCCCTTATTCTAGGAGCATAGGGCTTAATCCATGGGGGATGGATTAGAACATTACCTGACCGCCTGTAATATTGATCGATTGACCAGTACAATAGGCGGCTTCATCGCTGGCGTAAAACTTCAGTACATTGAGAACATCCTGATATTCACATCCTGCCTTAAGTGGCACTTTATCGATATAAATCTGTTCAACCTCTGATTCCGGTACACCCAATTTTTTCGCATACTGAGGTAGCAGTGATTGGAACATAGGGCTTTTCAACAAGTTACCCAACATCAAAGAATGCACCGTGATTTTGTGTTCCGCTAAATCTAACGCAAGTGACTGAGTCAGGCCAACCCCACCAAATTTGGCCGCTGAGTAACCACTGTTATGCTTTGAACCCACTTTACCCGACTTTGAGTTGATCTGAATAATGCGCCCACCACGTTGTTCACGAATCATTACTTTTGATACTTCTCGTGCACAGAGGAAATACCCCGTTAGGTTTACGTCAATCGATAGCTGCCAAGCAGTCAATGGAAAACCGTCAATCTTGCCAGCCTGAGCCACACCAGCGCTGTAAACCAGCAGATCAATCCGTCCAAAAAATTCATCTATTTGCCTAACCATATTCACTACACTTTGCTCTTTGGTGGCATCTACCTCCACACCCAGTGCTGTAGCCTGACCGTATTCTTGATTAATTCTATTAGCCACCTTTTCAGCACTGCAACCATTTAAATCGGCGACCGCAACTCGGTAACCTTCATTAGCCAAACCTAAGCACAGAAATTCACCTAGAGTCTGACCACCACCAACCACTAACGCAACTTTACTCATAACTTACACCTTACTTAGAGGGTGCCCCATCGTAGGCATAGAGCACCCATACTGACTATTAATTTAAAAAGACAATTTCATCACCGCAGCGCACTTGCTGAGGTCGTTCACCATTGACATGAAGACAACCCGGATATTCAGCTTCAACTAAGGCATCAAACCGTATGGTAATGTGCCCAAGTTCTGCAAGGTTTTGATTGACCACCTCACCAACCGCTGTAATCGGATACTGATACCTTCCCAATTGCATCACACCACCGGGTTTGATATTCCCCTTGAGTGCGTCATGCGAGTGGATGAAGCAATACTCTGCCGCATCTTTTGGGGCAATATTACTGAAGATGATCATCATATCGTCTTCCAACGCACTATTGGCAAACTCACCAATGCTCTCGATCTTGACTTGATATAGTGGCGACATTGCTCACCCCCTATTGATAGATAAATAGAGACACAAACCAAGCCAGTAGAACGGTAGGTGCGCCCGTAAGGAAGCGTGAATACAGTACCGAAGGAACACCTATTTCAACGGTTCTCGGCTTAGCTTCTGCCATACCCAACCCAACCGGGATGAAATCACAAGCCGCTTGAGCATTGATGGCAAATAAAGCGGGCAACGCGAGATGTGGTGGTATATTGCCAAGACCAATTTGGGTGCCGACTAAAACACCAATAACTTGAGCGATAACCGCACCGGGGCCAAGGAATGGAGAAAGCAGCGGGAACGAGCAGATCAACGCGAGCGTTACTAACCCTAGTGGATTTTGCGCCAAAGGCGTCAATACATGCGCGATCACATCGCCCAAACCAGAGGCAATGATCACCCCAATCAGCATGGAGACGAATGCCATAAAAGGCAAAACCGTTTTCAAAATGGTGTCAATGGCTTCACGCCCAGCTTGGTAGAAGGTCGCCATCACCGACCCCATCCCAATGCCGATCCGAGCCAACAAGCTGTCACTTTGCTGAGTTAGTTTTTTACTCGTATCGTATTTGTTTGTCGCCAGACTCTCGTTAGAGAGTTCATCTCTTAGTGGTGGTTGCATTGATCCACCCTCGCTACCTACTAGTTGAATGTCACACTCACGCACACCCGATACATAAATATCTTCAGTGATGAATTCAGCCAATGGTCCACTTTTACCCGTAGCGTGAATATTAACTGTCGGTATCCGTTTTTTGGGATACAAACCGCAGCGCAATGTTCCACCACAGTCGATGACCGCTACGCCAATGTCTTCATCGGGCACACTAGTTTTAAAACCATCAACCGCTTCATAACCGGTAAGCTCAACAATACGGTCGACAATTGCAGGGCGAGTACCACCCGTAATGTAAAACACCTTTTTATCGGCTTCGATCGGCAACTCCAATGGGCCACCCCAACCGCCACTACCTTTCTGTATACGTAATACTTTCGTCATTTTTATTGCCCCATTAACCTACGTGAACCTGACGCTCTAACTGAACACCCTGTTGACGTTCAACCATAGTTGTAGTGAAGTCAGTGACCCACCCACGGAAGAAATTAGTCACCATACCAACCAACAAATAGCTAACCGCAAGAGGTCCAAGCGGCAGACCGAGCGTTGTCAGGCCACTAGCAATACCTAGATAGACAAACAACTCACCAGGGTTAATGTGCGGAAACAAACCATTCATCGAGTGACAGCTATATGAAGCCGCCGCGTAATAGGAAGGTTTATAACGTTCAGGTAAAAAACGACCGAGACTCAATGTCATCGGGTTACAGAAAATGAAGGTGCCAATAACTGGCAATATCAAATAGCGAGAGATCGGATTGCCAGCACTACTCTGTGCCAGTTTCTCCACTCGTTCTTGACCCACCAATCGGATAAGCGCATTCATCGCCACCAGCAGTGCAATTAGTAAAGGTAAAATACCGGTTACCATCCCCGTAAACACCTCTCCTCCTTTTTGAAATAGTCCGATAAACCATTCCGCTCCGTGAATTATCCATTCCATAATCAAACCTCATTGTTGTTATTGGCTTAGTGTCAAAGTACGTATTTATACTTCCACTTTACATTTCAAATTAAAAGAATTGGCTTTCATTTTAATGACGACGATCACGAAATAATTTTCATAACGAAAACAATAACAACGAAATAACAAGGGATGAAAACGAATTAACAACCAAGAGGCATCACCCATTCCTGAGCTACTTTAAACACTAAAAATCAATAACCTCAAAACCCAAGACAAACATAACTGCATGTATTTAATGCATATTAAATAAAACAAGCTTTTATTAGGCCGCATTCGACAGGTATTGTCTGACCGTAAAAAAGCCACGACTCATCAGTATCATGATTAAAATAACTACAGACAATCCTTAAAGCAGTTTAATCAGAGCCACGCACTAATTTTCAAACCAAAAGAAACAACAGGAATATTACAAACCTGCTTTCAGTATAAAAACCCATAAAGCAGGCTGTAAGCGCTACTGAATCACGCTTTACATTTTTTGAGACGGTGGCTCGATAACAAACAGGAAGAACCCGAGAGCAGGAAAGAGTTTTGGTAGGGAAATTGATTAAAAATTTAAACTGGCCTTAACCTCTCATTGACACTACCTCAACTCGTTTTTGTCACTCTGCACACCACCAATAAAGGTGATAACAAAAAGAGGATGGACTATGGTGTTTAGCGAAGAGGATCGCCAAGCCTTATACAATGTATGGATGTCACAAAAGGCTAAAATGCATTTGACTCAGATGGAGATGGCTAGGCGACTTAACCTTACTCAACTTGAGTTCTCACATCTTTTACGAGGGGATAGCTCTTTATCGATGACGTTTATCAGTCAATTCTGTCGTCATCTACATATTGAGCCGCACAGGGTACTACCGAGTTTGAAACAGACCGCCACCAGCGAGGTAAAAGCGATCTGTTTAAAAAACCGAATAAGTGTTGATGGTGATATCCAGCATGTTTCTATAGAAGGTAATCAAGTGATCATTGAATACATTCATTATGCCTAATTATTGCTCTACAGCGACTTGTTCTTGCACTAACGGCTCAGAGCGGTAATTCTCACCGGCTAAAATATCGTAATGAATCACAGTGTCGTTATTAAATTTCGAGAAATCGTAGTAGACGGTGTAGGCGTTGAATTCTTGATCTTGGCTTTTTTTCTTACCATCAATGTAGTAATAACAACCAAAGCCATTTGTCCATCGATTGAACTTTTCAGAGTAATATGGCTCACAATTTTTTGCCTCGATAAAAGTACTAAATGATAAAGGCTTTTCGTTATTTTTATTAGTCTTATAAAGACGCAATTTAGCAAAGCCAACTTGGTCAAAATCATTTTTTGCTTCGACTTCTATTTGGTGTAATTTCATATCACAACCAGAAGAGATAAAATTATGAAAAGGAAGCCTTATCTCATAGCTATCATTACTTTCCGAAAAGTTATGTTCAAATAATATATCTGCTTTTCCACCTTTCCTTTTCTTACCATCCGAGGCACTCCAAGAAAATGATTTACATGTTTCACCACCGCCAAAAAATGTACCATAAGCGGTTATATCTGCATCTATCGGTTTTTTCCCTCGAATCACAATATATTGATCTTCTGAAGAGGATCCAAACGGTGGCTGACGACTTTCATACCATTCCGCTAGCGGATAAACCACGTAAAACATAACTATGAAAAACCCAATAACTGCAAAGATAACTTTAAATCCAGTCTTCATTGTAACTGTTCCTTGATAGTGGTACTTATATCATTTTTATCACCAAACAATAATGATTCCCTTGGCAATTGTGAAGGATTATTTATTAACGAATTTAGTTCTTTCTTCGTCCGTTGCAAGTTTAAAATAATTGTATTCGTAATACCTTGCTCCAGTCTTAAACTGAGTCTTTTCGCTTCTCCAACATGATATGGAATACTCAGACTAGCAGCAAGTTCATGTGAAATCTGGTGATAAGCCTTTGTAAGATGAGCTTCCGTATACTCTAACTCGTCACTTGCTTCTTTATATGTGTTAGATAAATAATCGTTCAATAATATATTAAGCTGTGCTTTTAAGTTTGGTATATATTCTGACATCATATGATCTAACCCTGAATCGATAATGGTGCTAGCATAACCATTAATATCAACATGTTCTTTGCGCAGTGAGTCAGCTAAAATAAATGAGTCATCTTGCTTATCAATCGCAAACGTCATGCTTTTAATATGTGTTTGGTAAGGCGTAAGCAACACTTGCTTTACCTTTTTTGGTTGGTGTTTTTCAATACTATAGGTTAATAGTTGAACCAAATTGCCATGATGGTGATAGTTATCATTGTCGTCATCAGTAACTCTATTAAACAATGAATCGGCCACATAGAGTAAAGGAGACGTACCTTTTAATATTTCCAATGGTAGAGGAACATTGCTTTCTTTTTTAGAATTTGTATTCATCCATTTAAATGGAACTTGTGGTACCAAATCATGGTTATTAACATGACGATAGTGGACAATATTATTAAATTTAGCAACAAAGGAATGAGTGCCAGTCCTTGGCATACCA
>NZ_CAWPDB010000016.1:0-9185 GCF_963886625.1 Vibrio sp. V23_P3S9T160 | reverse complement strand
CTGCTTTGTTATCCCCTATTTCTATTAAACCACTAATTGTTGATAATTTGTTTGCATGCTCATGGCGCATCACACGTAAATTATCAGTATATTGTTTTATTTGTGTTAATTCTGCCGTGAGTGAGTTGATGTCATTCTTTTGACGAAAACTAACAACCCACCCTATGAGTTCTGTACCATCAAATATAGCAACTCGGTTGGCAATGATCGTTTTCCCATTGATCGATACAATTTCATCTTTAATATTTTTTTCAAACGGTGTCTGAAAGAAAAATTGAGCATTAGTTACATACTCCAAAATGGAACGAGATTTCATATGTTTTGGATCACGCTCTGATCCCAGTAATTCTAACGCGCTACGGTTGATCGCTAAAATAGAACCTACTTTATCGATAGCAATCACTCCCTCATAAACGGACGATAAAATCGACTTTTGAAGATACAGTGCCAACGCAATTTCTGAAGGTTCCATGCCATTCATTTTCTTTTTTATGTGACTAGAGAAAAACCAAGCACCAATTAATGTCAAAAAGAATGTAAAGATGAGTTCATAAACCAGTGGTTGAAAATAAAAATTGACCCATTGCTCAAAGCGATTGAACAAATAGCCAACAGAAATAACACCAATTATTTCACCATCAAAATCGACGATTGGTGCTTTTCCACGAACACCATAACCTAAACTTCCCTCTTGAATGGAAACATAAGCCTCACCTCGTTCTAATACTCCTTCATTATCACCACCTTGCATTGGTTTTCCGATGCTCTTTTTAACGGGGTGAGATAAGCGTATGCCATCAGCATCACCAATCACAATAAAACTGGCATCAGAGATTTTATGCAACCGACTAATAACGTGGTCAATCGCGGCAATATTTTTAATCCGAACTTCTTGAATTAACTCAGGATCACTTGCAATCTCTTTAGCTTGAATAAGTGCTCTTGTTCCAACTTGATGCTCAAGCGTATTAATAAGGCCTTTATGAAAATTCATACTCACTAGAGAAAGTTGAACCATCATTAGGCAAAATATTAATATAAATACCCGATTTCTAAATGATAGACCATTTTTCACCCTTGCCACTATTTGCATAGAGTTAATGCTCATACTCGAAACTTTCCTTTGATTAAATTTCTTATTTAGCCTATTCATCGGATATTTTGCTTGGCAAAATAATAAAAAGGAAGATACCGTGATCTTCCTTTTAAAATTACATTTAGCCTCCGATCACATACTTGATCATTACTCCAGCCGCTACGGCCGAACCGATAACGCCAGCTACGTTTGGCCCCATCGCATGCATCAATAAAAAGTTTTGTGGATTGGCTTCTAGACCCAATTTATTACTGACTCGCGCTGCCATCGGCACTGCCGAAACTCCTGCAGAGCCAATAAGCGGGTTCACTTTTTCAGTGCAGATACGATTCATGGCTTTTGCCATCAACAGACCCGCCGCTGTACCCACACAGAACGCGACAATGCCCAACGCCAAAATACCTAAGGTCTGAGGTTGCAAGAACTTGTCTGCCATCAACTTCGAACCCACCGACAATCCAAGAAATATCGTAACGATGTTAATTAATGCATTTTGGGCAGTATCACTGAGCCGTTCCACCACCCCACACTCACGCATTAAGTTGCCAAAGCAAAACATCCCAAGTAATGGTGTGGCCGAAGGTAGCAACATCGCAATCAAAATAAGCAGCATTAACGGGAAGCAAACTTTTTCAACTTTACTAACGCTTCTAAGCTGAGTCATTTGAATTTTACGCTCTGCTTCTGTAGTCAGCGCACGCATAATTGGCGGTTGAATCATAGGAACCAACGCCATGTATGAATAAGCGGCAACAGCAATAGCACCCAGTAATTCTGGCGCTAGCATACTCGAAACATAAATCGCAGTAGGGCCATCAGCCCCCCCAATGATACCGATAGCCGCAGCCTGAGCCACACTAAAGTCCATCAGCCCCAATTGACTAAGACCTAACGCACCAAGAACGGTAGCGAAGATACCAAATTGAGCTGCGGCTCCTAGCAATAAGGTTTTGGGGTTCGCCAGTAGTGGGCCAAAATCCGTCATAGCCCCCACGCCCATGAAAATGACCAATGGGCCCACACCAGATGCAATCACCACGCTATAGAAGGTATACAACATACCATCGCTGTAATTGAACTGTTCAGCCAATAAATGTAAATTCATTTTTTGTAGCGGAGTCGCCATCTCAAGCGCGTGCTTCACTGAATCAGGAGCTGCTTCAGTGATATTAAGCACAGAGGCAAAAGCGCTCATAACATCGCTTTTCCCAGCGTAGATCGCCGCTTCTATTGGATTAACGGCTAGGTTTGCATCTGGCAAGTTTGCTAAAATTCCGCCGAAACCAATCGGTATTAGCAGTAAAGGTTCGAACTTCTTCACTATGGCCAAGTACAGCAGCAAAAGACCGATGATAATCATAACGGCTTGGCCTAACTGTAAATGGAAAAATCCGAAATCATTGATTAGCGCTAAAATACTGTCCATCATCGTTCCTTACGCTAACGCCATCAAAGCATCACCAACCTGCACGGAATCCCCTTCAGAGACACTCAACTTTTCAATGATGCCATCTCGGGCTGCGCGGATTTCCGTTTCCATTTTCATGGCTTCTAAAATCAGCAGCACTTGGCCTTCTTCGACTGCATCTCCTACCTTGGTGTGTATTTTCCAAATGTTGCCGGCAAGAGGGGCAGCCACTGTTTCAGCGTTACCTGAGGGAGCACTAGGAGATGCCGAAGCTGCCGCTGCTTTGGGGGAAATGTTGGACGCAGTTGCAAGAACCTGTGGATCACCGCCTTCGTTGATTTGAACAACGTAGCTTTGGTTATTAACACTCACGGTATAGACCGCTTGTTCTTCTTTGCAGGCTACAACGGGGGCTTTCACCTCAGCAATACAAGGCTTAGGCTCAAATGCAGCTGGATTCATTCTATTTTCTAAGAACTTCCAACCCACTTGGTCAAACAGTGCTATGGTTAGAACATCGTCAATCACCTCTTCAACTAAAGAGATATTTCTCTCTTTGGCCTGTGCTTGAACACTCAATGACAACATATTGATTTCTGGTTCAATTAAATCAGCAGGTCGACAAGTGATTGCCGTTGCACCTTGCAGCACTTTCGCTTGAAGTTCGGCATTCACTGGCGCTGGTGTCTGTCCGTATTCTCCTTTAAGAACACCAGCCGTTTCTTTGGTGATGGTTTTATAACGCTCACCCATCATCACATTGATCACCGCTTGCGTGCCTACGATTTGTGACGTTGGGGTAACCAGTGGAATAAAACCGAGATCTTCTCTTACGCGAGGGATCTCTTTCAGCACTTCGTCTATTTTATCAAGTGCATTTTGCTGTTTGAGTTGGCTTTCCATATTGGTCAACATGCCACCAGGTACTTGAGCCACTAAAATACGTGAATCGGCTCCTTTTAGCTGCCCTTCGAAAGCATGATATTTTTTGCGAATTTCACGGAAATAAGCGGCGATACTCTCTAATTTGTAGATGTCTAACCCGGTATCACGTCCTGTCCCTTTAAAGGCCGCAACTATGGATTCAGTACAAGGATGCCCATAAGTACCACTCATCGAAGAGATGGCAGTATCTACGCGATCCACTCCAGCCTCAATGGCCTTCAGTAATGTCATATCGGCAAGGCCCGCCGTTGAATGGCAGTGTAAATGAAGCTCTACATCAAGCTGTTTTTTCAGTATAGAAACCAATTCGCTGGCTTCATACGGCGTCATAACACCCGCCATATCTTTGATTGCGATGGATTGCACACCGCACTCTACTAATTGCTCCGCCACATCAACCCAAGATTGCATGGTGTGAACTGGGCTAGTGGTATAACAAATAGTGCCTTGAGCATGAGCTCCGTGCTTATTAACAGACTGAATGGCCTGTTTCATGTTGCGTACATCGTTTAGTGCATCAAACACACGAAATACGTCCATTCCGTTAACAACGGCACGCTCAACAAATTTATCAACGACATCATCAGCATAATGGCGATAGCCAAGGATGTTCTGCCCTCTAAATAGCATTTGTTGTTTGGTATTTGGCATCGCCTTTTTAAGCTCGCGCAACCGATGCCATGGGTCTTCCCCTAAAAAGCGGATGCATGAATCGAAGGTGGCTCCGCCCCACGTTTCCAAGGACCAGTAACCAATTTGGTCAAGTTCCGATGCGATGGGCAACATGTCATCAAGACGTAAGCGAGTAGCAAAAAGAGATTGATGCGCATCGCGCAAAACGACATCAGTGATGCCAAGTGGTTTATTGTTATTAGACATTAAAAATCCCCTATATTCGAATCATGATTAACTGAATTTTTTCTTATGGTGATGAAGGGCTGCAGAAATGGCAGCGAAAAGCGTATCTTCAGGTGCCGTGGTTTTATCTGACACGATAGGCTTGTTGATTAACACTGGTAAAAAATAGGATGAGAGACTGGTCAACACTCTAATTGCGCCCACCAGCAACAATAGGAAACAAAACACAAACCCCATGCCTAATGCCATTAGGGTAATGCCTTCATAAATAATTGGATCTTGGCTCATGATTATTCTAAAACCCACATTAAAATCGGTGAGATTAGTCTACTGAGCGAAGCTTATGGACTTCGTGAACTTCATCATTCAAATGACACCATTAAACAACTTAAATGGTGTTTATTTATTTAATTCATGCTGATATAAATACCGTTAAAACTCATCAAATTGATAACAAATAAATTACAGACAGCACACCTAAATAAGCAGGGAGCAAGCCCATAATTAAGCCCAATCAAATAGGAAAGTGACGAAATAGCAGATAATTGTAGCCAACTCTATAGTGGGCGAATGTCAGCAAGGAATAATTAACATCATTAAGGTCATTTAAAACTCAAGTGCTACGCGTGATTGTCCGTTAATTCAAATTTTGTTCGTCATTTAACCGTTATGGTTTAAATATGGGATAGACCAAAATGAGAAAACGCTATGCAAAGCAACCAATACAGCAACACCACAGACAATTTAACGAATCTACAGCAAAGGATTGAACGTCAATCTCAGCTCTTAAAACAATATCAATTTCCCCTGATCACGCTTACATTAAATTTACCTGTAGAGTTAGCCCAAAAAAGATACACCGAAGTGATATTTAATAGCGCACTTGACGCAATAAATGAAAAGATCAATGCACTTTGCTCACCGGTACTGTATAGGCAGATAATCCATTCCAACTTTGGTTTGGAAGCCTATTATATGACTCAGATTGCATCGGCTAACGTTGTAAAAAAAGCGATGATCGATATTGAACAGGCACACCCTTTAGGTGCGTTATTTAATATTGATGTAATGTGTCAGCAAGGGAAAACCATCTCTAGAAAATCTTGTAGTATGGCACCTCGGCAGTGCCTAATATGTGGTCAGCCAGTACAGAAATGTTCATCAACTCACCAACATACATTGGATGAGTTAGAAAAATGCATCGTTTCGTTATGTAATCAGGCTTACAGCTATAGTTAAAAACTATTCGCCAGTTAGACACTATTTACACGACACTCATTGCTACCCGATCCCATCGACGCAATGAGTACAATAAATAAAAGCGCCCTTGTATTGCGGCGCTTTTGCATTGGCATCAATCAATATTGTACTGCGATATTGCCCCTATCTTTCATCGCCATCGTTCTTCTCTTTACTTGGTAAACGGATGTATCAAGGCTAAATAACGGCTTCAAATAGTTAAGGGTCGTTTCTGGAACAAGTTGTGCAATCATATCCCACTGATTATCGAACAATAGATTTCTCACTAATGATGCTGAAATTGGCATATTGGCTTTTTCTGTCCGTGGAAGCTCAATCAAAGAGATCGGTGCACTGTCTAACGTCGGTGTAGTCAACCATTGCAGCATCTGCTGATTATAAAAACGTGTAACGGCGCAAATAGGTTCAGTTCCCACATACCGGCGTGTGATCCCCAATGCAGGTGCAATATAATTGCGAAATAATTGCAGATCGACTGCGGTATGGCAGTAGTTCGTTACCCCTTCATCTTTGAGAAAGTAACTAGGAAAAGTCGCGCGCGAAATAATATAGTCTGAACCTTCGTGGATAATGATATTTTTTAGATCTTTCACACCTGCGCGTATCATTGCTAAACGATCTTGATAAGAAAAAAAGGAGCGATCCTCTTTAACCACAAACAAATGGACCCAATCGCATTGTTGAGCGGCCTGTTCGACTAGATAACGATGTCCTTTCGTAAAAGGATTGGCATTCATCACAATACTTCCAATGTGATTGCCATGTTGCTTTAGCTTTGAGAGTTGGTGGCAATAGTCGGCAAGTCGGGATTTGCTGTTTTCTAGCAAAATGACGCGCCCTTTTACAGCAGTGAGCAAATAAAAACCCGCACTGTGAAACATCGCGTAATTTTCAGGTTTGGTGTAAATAAAAAGGTTGTAACGCCCAAAATCGTAAGCGAGCGTGACCAATTCACTTAATAATGTTGTCGATAGCCCTTGCCCTTGGTGCTTGGTGTCTACCGCAATGGACTTGAGTGTATTCCCTGCCAAACCGCCGCATCCAACAATAGATTGGTTATGGTAAGCGATGACAAAGAGTTCGACGTCCGCATCGACCCCGAGTACCATTTTTTGCAAGAATAGACTAACGGGCTCCATTCTTCTTGCATTGCTCTTTTTTATTCGTTCAAAACTGTATGACGTGAGCACAGGCCTTTCTCATTTAAAAATTCACCAACAAATTATCTTGTTTCTTCGACTGGCTAACGTTGAGTTTCATCATATCGGGCATTAATAATTAATTATTTAAATGGCGTTAATGAATTAATTCAGCCTTGTTGGACAATATAAAATTAATACTATTTAATTTTATATTAATGACAAAACCCTCCATCTATTCAGTGGAGGGTTTTATCTATTTACATCAATGCAACAATAACGTTCATCTCATTTAAAGCACTCGAAAATTATGCTGGCTGTGATGTTTGTTTTGTCTTTCTGTACATACCAAATAGTGGTAGTGCAATCGACAATACAGTAATAGCAATTAATACCTGTGATACGGTTGAGCCTGCAAAAATAGATAAATCTTGGTTTGAAATTCTAAACGCTTGGCGGAATGATTGCTCCATTGTGCCACCCACTATCACGGCAAGAATCATTGGCGCAGTGGGGATATTCACTCGCTTCATGATCACACCAGCTACACCCAAGATGATCAGAATGTAAAACTCAATCACTGAGCTACTGATCGCGTAACAACCGATAAATGCCAAACCTAATACAATTGGGTATAACACTTTAGGCGGAATGGCTAACACTCGTACGAGCAGACCTGCTAGCGGAATATTCACGATAGCCAGAATGATGTTCGCTACAAACATACTCGCAATCAGACCCCAAGCCACATCAGCATGCTGTACAAATAGCAATGGTCCAGGCTGAATACCCAACATCAGTAACGCACCCATCATGACGGCCGTCGTACCAGAACCTGGAACACCGAGCGACAACATCGGGATCATTGCACCAATCGATGCAGCGTTGTTAGCCGACTCTGGTGCTGCAAGGCCTTCAATTGCACCATGGCCAAACTCTTCACTGTGTTTTGAAAGCTGCTTTTCGTTGTTGTAGCACATTAACGAGGCCATAGTCCCACCCGCACCGGGCAAGGAACCGATGATGAAACCAATGGGAGCACTGCGAAGAATAGCCCATTTGGAACGTTTCCAGTCATCCCCTTCAATCCAAATGCGTTTGAATTTGGTTTGTGCTTTTTTCGTGCCTTTACTTAACGAACTGAAGCTCTTAAAGACTTCACCCATTGCGTAAATACCGATAATCACCACCAGAAAATCAATACCCGTTTGAAGGTGTAAATTACCAAATGTAAATCGTTCTGCTCCACTTTGCGCATCAATACCGACCGTTGCAATAGCAAGACCGATTACCATGGATAAGAAACCTTTCAACATATTGCCTTTCGACATGGATGCGGTCATGGACAACGCAGCCACCATCAACAAAAAGTATTCCGCAGGACCAAATTTAAGCGCGAATCCTGCAACAGGTTCAGCAAGTAGTGTCATTAAAATTGCGGCTATCGTACCGCCGATCAAAGAAGCAATCGCTGAAATCGCTAACGCGGATTCTGCTCTGCCCTTCATCGCCATCGGGTATCCATCGAAGGTTGCCGCCAAGGCGGCACCATCTCCGGGAGTATTGATCAAGATCGAGCTACGAGAACCACCAAACATCGCCCCAATGTAAACACCCGTCATCGTGATCAAGGCGGCCGTCGGTCCCATAGCAAACGTCATGGGAAGCAGAACAGCAACACCCGTTGCAGGGCCTAAGCCCGGAAGCATTCCCACCACAGTGCCCAATATGCCACCTAACGTGACGAGTAATAGATGGTAAGGTTGAAAAGCGATACCAAAACCATTCATTAAGTTAACAAAAATATCAGTCATAATTATTTGCCTTATTCCATAAACGGTAATGGTGGAAGACTAATGCTTAGTAACGTGCTGAACACAAAATACACGCAGACAGAAAACGCTAATGCAACCAAGATGCTTTGTTTCCATGCCTTTATTCCACTAGTGATCGTCAACATCGAAAACAAGAAGAAGAAGGTACTGATCACATAGCCAAGTGGGTCGAAAATCAGCGCGTAACCTACAGAAACAATGCAGGTATATAAAATTCTTTTACGATCAAACTTCTTCACTTCATCTTCATTAATCAAAGCAATGAAAGCCATGACAGAGGCTTTCATGTTACTTTTGGCCAGAAGAATGCAACCTACTATCAGAGCAAGCACTGCAATGCCCATTGGGAAATAAATAGGATCAAGTGGGTTGCCGAATGCAGCTCTTGGCATGGTATAAGTCATGCCACCATATATAAGGCCAAACCCGATGCTAAACAAACCTGTAAAAGCATCCCAGTTTGGACGAATCTTGTTATTTTCCATATGTAACCCTTTTGCGAGGAATGATTGAGAAACAATGCAATTGGAAAGAATTCGGGGACACGACAACACTCTGAGCCCCCAATATTTAAGATGAATTATTTTTTCTTAAATATTTCCGCTAGGATCTCTTTATATTGCTCATTCGTGGTTGCCAAAAAT
>NZ_CAWPDB010000015.1:0-9383 GCF_963886625.1 Vibrio sp. V23_P3S9T160 | reverse complement strand
GGTATGCTTTGTGCTATACAAGCTTCAGTATCAGAGCGAATCTAATTCGCCATTTATAAAATCTGAGGAGAAAGCTCAATATGCTCAATAATCAACACATCGCCATTGTCAAAAGTACCATTCCTTTGCTTGAATCTGCCGGGCCAGCGCTTACAGCTCATTTCTATCAGAGAATGTTTACTCACAATCCTGAGCTAAAAGATATTTTTAATATGACCCATCAACATACTGGCCGTCAGGGCGTTGCACTGTTTGAGGCGATTGCCGCGTATGCGAAAAATATTGAAAATCTCGCCGCATTAACCAGTGCAGTGGAACGTATTGCCCAAAAGCACACCAGCTTTAACATTCAGCCAGAGCACTATCAAATCGTCGGTCATCACCTTATTGAAACGTTGCGAGAGCTTGCTGCCGATGCCTTTACTCCTGACGTTGAAGCAGCATGGACGGCGGCTTATCTCTTTTTAGCGCAAGTCTTTATTGATAGAGAAGGGGAGTTGTACTTACAGCGTAAGCAGGCGATCGGTGGTTGGGAGAACGCGCGTGAGTTTGTGTTGCAAGATAAAGTGAAAGAGTCTGAATTCGTCACTAGCTTTATCTTTGAACCTGCTGATGGCAAAGCGGTATTAGATTATCAGGTAGGTCAGTATATTGGGATTGAACTCAAGCCGGAAGGTGCGTCATACAGTGAAATTCGTCAATATTCCTTGTCACAAAAACCCAATGGAAAAAACTACCGCATTTCTGTGAAGCGTGAAGGCGTGGATACTGAACATCCTGGGACAGTCTCTAACTATTTACATGATTATGTTGAAAAAGGCAGTCGAGTGAAACTTTATGCGCCAGCGGGTGATTTTTTCTATGTTGAGAAGCTCGCTCCCGTTGTACTTATCTCTGCAGGTGTTGGGGCAACACCGATGCAAGCCATACTTCAACAGCTTGCGTCAGTAGGAAAAAAAGAGGTGACGTATCTGCATGCTTGCAACAATTTATCACAACACTCCTTTATTGATGAAACCGCGACATTAATGGCGGTGCATCCATCATGGCAGCAAGTGGTCTGGTATCTGGAAAGTGAGCAAACACCAGCCAAGCAAGGTTCTATGATCTTGCATGAAGTTTGCGAGCAACTGCCGCTAACACAGGGGGATTTTTATATCTGTGGCCCCGTTGGTTTTATGCAGTTCATTGTTGAACAGCTTGAATTGCTTGGCGTAGCAAGAGAGCGTATCCATTACGAAGTCTTTGGTCCACACGCCTATTTATAAAGTATAAAGCGCTATC
Source organism: Vibrio sp. V23_P3S9T160 (assembly GCF_963886625.1). Lineage (NCBI taxonomy): Bacteria > Pseudomonadati > Pseudomonadota > Gammaproteobacteria > Vibrionales > Vibrionaceae > Vibrio > Vibrio sp. V23_P3S9T160. Next base: position 8,099 of record NZ_CAWPDB010000015.1, on the reverse strand, counting down.
TAAATCTAGGCTCTTTTAAGGGCCTATACCCTTCCCATTTAAAGCTGCAGCGGTGTTGGTTACGTTCGCTTACCCCAATCACATAGTTTATCTATGCTCATGGGGATGAGCTCACTTGCCGTCTACCTGCAACTTCAAGTTGTTTGGGTATAAATACTGAAAAGTGGGCTGGGAATTAATGCTCACTTTTTATTTGTAGTGCTTGCCAAGTAATTTCATCGGAATGGCTATCGCTATCAATAAAAATAGAAGACCCACTAATCATCACTGAAATATCCATACCTCGGTTCAAGGAAGTAGAGAGTTTTTCAATCGCTGCAGCATCAAATCGAAATAGATCGACATTGAGGTGAGAGAACTTTCCCTTGTTTTGCTCCCACCAAACCTGTGATTTCGTGTTAAAGCTGTAGACTTTCACCTGCTTTGCAAGCCGTGTGGCTTTTTTAATGCGATCAGCATCGGGTTCGCCAACTTCAATCCAGAGCTGAATTTGGTCATCTAATGATTTTAGCCAGAGATCAGGTTCTTCGATGGAAGAAAGTCCTCTAGTGAATGTTAGCTCGGGTGAAGCATTAAGACAAAACGCCAAAATGCGCGCCATCATTCGTTCGTTGCTTTCTGAAGGATGCTGAGCAATGGTGAGATTTAAAGAGTCATAATGATCGCGATTAGTATCCGTCAGCGCAATACGGAACTTATAGATTGTCGGTTTAAGAGCCATTGGAAGAATGCCAAGAGGTAAAAACGAAAATAGCCAGCAAATTGCTGGCTATTAGAATACTTAGTAAAAAATTATACTAGGCGGATGTTTTCAGCTTGAGGGCCTTTTTGACCTTGAGCTACTTCAAACTCTACCTTTTGACCTTCAGCAAGAGTGCGGAAACCGTCACCTTTAATTTGGCTGAAGTGTGCGAATACGTCTGGACCGTTTTCTTGTTGAATGAAACCGAAACCTTTAGTTTCGTTGAACCATTTTACTGTACCAGTAACTGTGTTAGCCATTTTTATACCCAAAATCAAAAAAAATTTTACAGCCGAATACGGCGCGGATAGCGTGGAAAAGTAGATTGCTATTGCGTACGACACGACGGGGGAGTTACAAGTAATCCAACGAGACGTATGTGTATACAAAGAACTGCTTTCTAGCTAGTGCAAAGTCTAGTTCAAACTTTTATCTTGTCAATCATAACTCGATAAAACTCGAAAAACTTTCTTAAAATTGTTAGGTTTTATGCTCTATGTTGCATTTTCTTATGATGAGGCTTGAAATTAACATTACTATTCTATTACCCATTGACATAGTTGAAGTTTTAGCCAGAGTTAGTGGTCAGATGAGTTCGATGGTTGAAGCCGTTTATTACTGGCCAACGTTCATTGAGTGAGGAGAAGGGTTAGGTTTACTTTCCTATTTAATGGCTCTCTTTTTGGGCTGAATGACTCTCCTCAAAACTGAGGAAATTTTTCCCTATCAAATAGCATCTTCAAGTTGTTTTGGCGACAACTCGGAACGTTGCGCTGTACACATCACAAATTTGCACTTTCAATGAAATATTTACTCGGTTAAATAATTGTTACAATTAGTTCCATTTTGAAGTGTTTTTTGGGTAATGCCATGTCCCATCTAATTTTCGGGTTTTCTGTTGTTAACCACTGATTAACAATTGTTTTATTCTAAGCCAATAAGGAAAAATTGCTTGTTTTTTGAACTTGAAATTCTTATTTAATGGAGGAAAATGTATGTAAACTGAGTTTTCGAAAATGAATGGATACTTTCTCATAAAAAGAGAGGTTTACAACATGAAACTAATACTGATTTTAATGGCGTCTGTCTCGGCGGGTGTTGCCTCTGCTGATCACTTTCATTCATTTTTGTTTGGACTCTACATCGCGTCACTCGCAGTAGGCAGCTGTTACTGGTTTGCGTTTCGAAGTACTAAAGTGCCGGAGTTTGCCCTTTTTCTTCTCATCTGTGGGCTTCTTGCTAAATTGACAGTGACCATTATCGGTGTTGCGTGGGGGATATCGGCGCAATTGATCACATCGCCTTTTATCTTTGCTTTGTCGTATCTCTTCTTCTCTATTGTCGTGACATACCTCTGGTTCAGTTATCGAGATAAATTAACCTCTGCAATCTCTAAAACAACGGCGCATCACGCGTAGCGCACTTAATACATAGCGTCTTTATGCGTAACTTACGCGCAAGATGGTTAATGTGATAGTGAACTAAATTATTTCTGTTAATGCAAAAGGGCTTCCTCACTGGGCCCTTTTGGTGCTTTTGCACTTTAGACTTTTGTCCAAGAGTGGCGCTCATCTTTTCGATATACACTGTTGGCAATGATTATTTATCTCCTGGACAAGGAAGTACTATGGGCATTGGATTATTTTGGGCAGAGAAAGTTATCTTAATACTGGGTATCATTTTTATTCTGACGAGTATTGTGCGGTATGGTAAACGTAGCCATGACTGGAAAGGTGTCATCACGATGTTTTATCGTCGCATTCCCATGTCAATTGAGGAATATAAGTGGTACCGCTTGGGAGTGGCATTCATTGTTACCGCTATTGTGTTGCGGATTGCTGTACTGACCTTCTGGCCCTCACTATGAGGTTGAAATGAGCGAGCATTGTTGTTTGCTAACCGATGTTTCGCTTGAGTGTGTAGCCTTTTATAATCCCTAAAACTTTTTAATTAATTTTTTGCGCAACTCGCATCTACGCGAGGTTTAGGTATACACTCTATTTATCGAATTAATAAATAGAAGGTGATTACATGTCTTTCCCCGTACTCATCTGTGATGACTCTGCATTGGCTCGGAAGCAGATGGCTCGTTCACTTCCCGCCTCTCTAAACGCCGATATTACTTTCGCAGTCCATGGTTTAGATGGCATTAAAAATCTTGAAGAGCATGATTTTAAATTAATGTTCCTCGATTTAACTATGCCTGAACTGGACGGCTACGGAACGCTAGAAGAGATGCAACGCAGAGGGATGACAACGCCTGTTGTTGTTGTTTCTGGTGATATACAGCCGAAAGCGAAAGAGCGAGTATTGGCGTTAGGGGCGCGTGCTTTTATTCAAAAGCCGATTGATAAGGACGTGTTAAATAGCGTACTACGAGAGTTAGTCGAACCGCCAACACAGCCTCGTATCGTTACGCCTATCTCTGTTGAACTACCTATCTTAAAACGTCGTGACATCTATATGGAAGTTGCGAACGTTTCGATTGGTCGAGCAGCTGATGCTCTGGCGCGACACTTTGATGTATTTGTTCATTTACCGCTACCAAACGTCAATATTTTTGAAGTGAGTGAGCTACATATGGCACTTCGTGACTTGGCGGAAAATGATCAAGTTTCTGGTGTATGTCAAGGCTTTAGCGGTGAAGGCATTGCAGGTGAAGCACTGGTGCTCTTGAGTGATTCCAGTGTTTCTGACCTGAAAAAATTAATGAAAGTGCCAGCAGACAGTGAAGAGCTTGAAGAATTAGAACTGTTAATGGATGTATCAAACATATTAGTTGGTTCTTTTCTGAATGGATTAGGTGAGCAATCGGAGGTGCGTTTTTTTCAAAGCTCTCCAGTATTGCTTGGGCAACACATCTCCATTGACTCTGTGATCAATTCAACCGCTGGATCATTTAAAAAAACGATGACGTTTGAAGTGAGCTACAACATTGATCAAACGACGATCCGCTGTGACTTGCTCTTTATGTTTGTCGATGAGTCTCTTCCGTTGCTAGACAGTAAATTAGCGTACTTGATGGAGGATTTTTAACGATGAATCTCCCTGCAGAATTTGAACAGTTCCACTGGATGGTGGATATGGTGCAGAATGTCGATATGGGGCTGATCGTGATTAATCGTGATTACGAAGTGCAAGTGTGGAATGGATTCATGACACACCACAGCGGTATTCAAGGGCACGATGCGATTGGTAAAACCATTTTTGAACTGTTTCCTGAAATCCCCCAAGAGTGGTTTAAGCTCAAAACTAAACCTGTGTATGACTTAGGTTGTCGTAGTTTTATTACTTGGCAGCAGCGCCCATATCTCTTCAAATGTCGTAATGTTCGCCCTGTCACTCAGCAAGCCGATTATATGTACCAAAGCATTACTTTAAACCCGATGCGAACCACGACGGGTAAAATTAACTCATTGTTTTTATCAATACAGGATGCCACATCTGAAGCGTTAGCCTCTTTACAAATACGTTGATAGAATCAGGGTTTTAATGATTTCGAAGCCTCCTTTTGGTGTTTCATCAAGGAGGCTTCATGTTAGTGATGGGTTCAATTAATCAAGCGTTACAAGCTCATTTCCGCAACGTTGATTGTTTGCAAAGGCACGAATGTTATCCAAAGTTGTCTGAGCGATATTGTGTAGTGCATCTTCAGTCAAAAAGGCTTGATGTCCTGTAAATAGTACATTGTGGCAAGCCGATAGGCGTCTGAATACATCATCGACAATCACATCATTCGACTTATCTTGGAAGAAAAGATCCTTTTCATTGTCGTAAACATCTAAACCAAGAGCGCCGATACGACCTTGTTTCAGTGCTTCAATTGCTGCAACTGAGTCGAGTAATTCACCTCGGCTGGTGTTTACAATCATCACGCCATCTTTCATTTGGGAAAATGCGTGGCTGTTGAGTAAATGGTAGTTCTCTGGCGACATTGGGCAGTGAAGCGTAATCACATCACTTTGTTGGTAGATTTCCTCAAGGCTGCAGTAAGTTGCACCGAGTTCAATCGCCAGAGGGTTCTGATAAGGGTCGAAGCACAGTACCTTCATTCCCAACCCTTTCAAAATACGCATTGTGGCAATACCAATTTTTCCTGTGCCAACAACTCCCGCGGTTTTACCGAAGAAGTTAAACCCGACCAACCCCTCTAATGAGAAGTTAGCGTCTCGGGTACGTTGGTAGGCCTTGTGAAAGCGGCGATTCAAACACATCATCATTCCTACCGTGTGCTCTGCCACCGATTCTGGTGAATATGCGGGTACTCGCACCACTTGAATACCCAGCTCTTTTGCGGCATCGAGATCGACTTTATCAAATCCGGCACAGCGCATTGCGATAAGCCTCGTCCCATTTTCATACAATTGGCTCAATACTGGGCGACTTAAGTCGTCATTCACAAAGGCACACACCACAGTGCATCCTTGGGCCATTTTAGCTGTGGCTGGGGTGAGTCGAAAATCGTGAAAGTGCAGCGAGAAGATCTTTGTATCACTGACCTCTGAGAAAGAACTCGCGTCATAAGATTTTGCGCTGAAAAATGCAATGTTGATCATGTTCTCTTCCTAATTAGACTTATAATTTTCACTATAAATACGCCTAATATCACAGAAAATAAACCACAAAATAACTATGTCTTTGGGATGGTAGGAGTTGCGGGGGGATGTCACTAAAATCGAAAACGGAAGGATTAATGATAAAAATTCACCACAATCTGTAAAAATCGCCGATAGAAATGTCTGAGTCACCTCTTCTGTGAATGTGATTCTCCTCACATTTTCGGCGCAATGCTGAACAAAGTAACGTTTGCTTATTGTATGAAAACTTTCGCTAAAATGATGCGTTCTTTAATAACGTATTGAAAAATAAAAATTTACACGATGAGTATTTGAGAGAGATGAACTTGAGAAGTGTCGGATATGAAAGTTTCGAGATAGTACCACAAAAAAAATGCAAATATCAGACTTGCCGATAAGAAATCCGGGCCTATAATGCTGAAAACCGGAGCGTCTGCCAACGCTCCGGTTTTTTTGTGTCCAAAATGTACTGACGTCTGCCAACGAAGGTACTACGCACTCTGCAAAAGAGACACAAATGGTCAATTAATCAAGGAATTACATAATGCGTATCGAACAAGAACTTAAGTTAGGTTTTAAAGATGTCCTGTTTCGCCCTAAGCGTTCAACACTAAAAAGCCGTTCTCAAGTAAATTTAACCCGCGATTTTACATTCAAGCATAGTGGGCGTCAATGGTCCGGCGTGCCTGTTATTGCGGCGAATATGGACTCGGTAGGCAGTTTTGCTATGGCGAAGTCACTTGCTGAACATGATGTAATGACAGCGGTTCATAAACATTACTCAGTAGCTGATTGGGCTGAGTTTGTTAAAAACGCCGATACATCAACACTTAAGCATGTGATGGTTTCTACAGGTACATCTGATGCTGATTTTCAAAAAACCAAAGACATCATGGCGCTTAGTGACGATCTGATTTTCATCTGTGTTGATATTGCTAACGGCTACTCTGAGCACTTGGTCGATTACGTACAACGCGTGCGTGCACAATTTCCAGATAAAGTGATCTCGGCAGGTAACGTTGTCACCGGTGACATGTGTGAAGAGCTCATCCTTGCGGGTGCGGATATCGTAAAAGTTGGTATCGGCCCTGGTTCGGTTTGTACCACGCGCGTGAAAACAGGTGTTGGTTATCCTCAGCTTTCAGCCATTATTGAATGTGCCGATGCGGCGCACGGATTAGGCGGGTGTATCATTGGTGATGGTGGCTGCACATGCGCAGGTGACGTTTCTAAAGCCTTTGGTGGTGGCGCTGATTTTGTCATGCTTGGTGGCATGCTTGCAGGTCATGAAGAGTCTGGCGGCGAAGTGTTTGAAAAAGATGGCGTGAGCTACATGAAGTTCTACGGCATGTCGTCACAGTCTGCAATGGCGAAGCACTCTGGCGGCGTTGCAAAATACCGCGCAGCGGAAGGCAAAACCGTATTGCTACCTTTTCGTGGCAGCGTTCACGATACCATCTCAGACATTCTTGGTGGTGTGCGTTCAACTTGTACTTATGTCGGTGCAGCTAAGTTAAAAGAGTTAACTAAGCGCACTACATTTATCCGCGTACAAGAGCAAGAAAATAACGTGTTTGGCCGAGAGTAAATCAATAGTTTTAACAACCATAATTAATCAGAGCCGCTTTTGCGGCTCTGATTAATTATGCCCCTCACTACGAAGAGTGTATCGCGCTGTTAAAAAGAAAATAATTGCCTAGCAAGAAAAAAGCCGCCAAAAATAGGCGGCTAAAAGTGTGCAAGCAAAGGTGTTGTTTAAGTCGAACCTGTCTTTCGCTACAAACAATAGACTGAAAAGGTGCGGTGCTCAACCCTGTCGTTCATGAAATGAGATTTGTAACAAGGTGCATATGTAATTATTGTATGTATAACTTGCATGGGTTCATTAGATATTCAGCTAGAACCACTTGGGGTCGCTCAGGTCAAGGCTTGGCGAGTGTAGGTAGTAGACTGTTTATAATAGATTATGCTGTTTTAAAATGTCAGCCAGCACCGAAATGGTTTTGGTACTGGCTGAGTTTTTCTCTGGATGTTGGTGTCTTCAATTACGTCAAATAACCGTTCCACTCTTTGCTGTATGAGCATTGGGTACAACGTCTCTATTTAACCAATGGCTGATTACTTGCTGTAACGCATTTAATGACGTCGGTTTCTCTAAACGACCGTCCATCAGCTTGCTAATCATTTCTAGCTCACGTTCGCCAGATTCACCTGACAGCGCAATGATCGGAATCTGCGGAGAATGCGCCTTAATGATTTGGCTGGCTTCAAAACCATTCATAACTGGCATTTGAATATCCATCAAAATCAAATCGATGGAATTCGCTTTAAAGATTTCTACTGCATTTTCACCGTTGTTTGCCTGCAAGTTGTTAACACCAAGTTGGTTCAGATACATTTGAACTAGTGAGCGTTGTACTTTTTTATCGTCAACGATGAGCACCGTGGGTGCTTTGTTATTGATTAGAAATGGCTTATCGATTGGTTGTATATCGTCAACGGTTCTTTGCTCGGTATTAGGTTTAGGTTGTTGCCAACTTTTGAAATCAGGAGTACGAAGCGAGTCGGCTTGGGGAGCATTGGGTACCATAGGAAAGTATAAGTGGAATTCAGTAAACTCCCCCAGTTTCGATTTGCATTCAACTCGGCCGCCAAAAGAGCGCATGACACGCTGGCAATAGCCGAGCCCCAGACCGCTGCCTCCACTTTTTTGATAAGAGAAAAAGTCATCGAAAATCTTATAAGAAATGGCGTCGTCAATCCCCGGGCCTGTATCTCTG
>NZ_CAWPDB010000014.1:0-9386 GCF_963886625.1 Vibrio sp. V23_P3S9T160 | reverse complement strand
GCCTTACAGCTTTTAATAACTTTGCTCATCTTGCTGAGCAACTAACTCCTGACATTGTTCTTTCGGGCTTTGCCGTGAGAACGAGGCGTACTTTAACGGATTAAGAAAATGAGTCAACAATAAATTTTCCACTTATGAATCAAGTGACTAAGAATCGACCCGCAAAGGATAGAAGGCGAACAACTAGAGCAACAATTCATCAGTTTTTATCAAGTAATCGTTACCATTTTTTCATCAGTCGCCCGACGAGATTAGGATGGTATGCCCAGCAGTGATCAAACATCGCCATCAACTGTGGATTACCATAGCGAGACAAACTCACCGCATGGAAACGATTTTTTTGATGTTTTAAGGTCGCGATTTTTTCTAGCAGAGCTTCCGGCGGTTTAGGTGCGATGAAATCCGACAATACGACCAAATCTGCATTGCGGTATTTGTCACTGTTCATCAGTTCAACCGATTGTTCTAGCACAGGGTCTAAATCCGTTCCGCCGTGAAATGAATAACTTAAAAAATCACTCGCTTCACGCAAGCCATCTTGCTTGGTCAGCTCATAGGTAATTTGCTGAGTAGAAAACAGCATCACGTAGCACTCGCGCCTCTCAGCCAGCGCGATCTGCATCAGAGCATAAGCCATTGCTTTTGCACACTGTTCTGGGAAACCACTCATGGAACCAGAAGCGTCCACACATACGATGAACGGCCCTTTTTCAATCTCAAACTGTTTGTGCTCTGGTTGGTAGGCTTTGACTTTACGCAAGGTGCGAGACTTGCCTTGCATGCGATAGTTCATCAAGCGCTTATCCACTAAATGCTTGTAGAAAACCACCTCAAGTTCAGGATAGGCAAGAAACATGGTTTCGTTGGGCAGTAGCTTGTTCAGATCATCACTTTCGTGGATGCCGACGATGTCATCCGTCGCTTCGTCCGATTTCTCCTCCACCATTTGCAGCGCTTCGGCTGGAGTGCGGTTGAGATCCGGGTCATCTACTTCGCCAGCCATGCGCCCAAGCTGTTCAGCAATCTCTTGCAATCCTTTGTTCTTTTTCAAAAATTCTGCATGGCGTTTCATGACACTAATGTCTGTTTTACTGAGCTTCGCCGATGCCATATCCCACAAGCGACCGACGCTGCTTTCATCACCCGATTCCGTGACTTTATCCATGTTTTTCATGGTTTCCATACGCTGGTACAAATCGGCCAACACTTTTTCTTTGTTACTTTCAAGTTCGTTGATTTGCGCTTGTTTAATCGCATGGCAAAGGCTTTGATACCATTGGTCACAAAAGAAATGAGGGAACATGGGGTTATGCAACCCCTTGTTTTTTTCGATTAAACGACGTGCTTGGAGATAAAATGCTGAGTGCCATTCCAACTGTTTGATTATCTCGTTAATCCGGGTAAAGAAGGTCTCTTCATCCCAGTGAATTACTTCTTGGTATAAGGTCAGCTCTTGTTGAAAACGCTCAGTTTCACACACTTTTGTAATGCGTTTTTTGACACTACCACGCCACTTAGTTAGGTGATTTTTAACTGAATTCGCCACGCCGCGGTTTTCAGCCATCATCATCACTTGCGAGCGCGCAAGCAAATCATTCACTGCCGTATCAATGATGCCCGAGTCGGCAATCATTAACGCTAAATTTAAACCATCGGCACCAAGCATCTTTTCTCCTTACGCAAAAAACTGGTTTAGGTTTTTAAAACGAAGCACCGTTTTTTCGCATTCGGTATGAGTCGATTCAAGTAATTGCTGTAGATGCTGCAGCGTCGCTTCCATAGCGGTGGGCAGCTCCGGATCAATGAAGTTATGCGGCAAAGCGCCGTGAAACTTAGAACGCACTTTACGCAAATGGTGTTCGGCATGTTGCAACTGTGCAACGGCTTGATCCGCTTTCGTAAGCCACTCTTGATAAAGACTTTCGTCTAAACCTTGCTCAGTCACCAAACTCACCAACACCGAGCGATTAGCAATATCTTTAAGAACGAGGTTATTACCAGCATCTAAATCAAACCTTAAACGGCACAAATTGGTATTTTGATTCACATAACCATACACATCGCCATGCCCCTCTTTGATCGTTCTTTCAAGCTCGCTTTTAGGCACATAAACCCAGCGGCTATCGCCTTTTTCGGCCTCAGAGACGGACATATTGCTTTGCAGCAATACCAATTTGACCAAGTCATGAGCGGTGCCTACCTGATAGGTTTTTGCCGATTTGGTATCAAACTGATGCACTTGCTTTTTAATCAAACCGGATGATGTTTCCAGCGAGAGCAACATGCCAAATTCAGACTCTAGCTCTTCTTGAATCTCAGCCAGCTCTTCACGACACACTACGATTTGATGTTCAACTTCTTGTTGGTCAAAAGCATGTTTCAACGCAAAGTCGCGGATAACGCGGCGCACAATATCGCGAGAATCGGGGCTATTCCAAAGACAATCTTGCAGCAGCAGTAAATCAAGCGGGTTGATTGAGTCGCGGCCATTAAAAAACGCACTCGCTTTGAGCAACTTCACCGCTTTTTTCCAACGGCGGTCTGAAACGTACATATCAATACTTGCCGCAGCGGGCTGGTTTTCAACGGCATGCTCTAGCATGTTTTTCAGCTCAAATAACTTTTCAAACACGTCATCTGTCAACAGTAAATCGTCAAGTTGTCGCTGCCATGAGTGATACTCTTCATCGGTAATCGCAAGCCCTTCAGGGATGCGCGCTTCTTGTGGCGTACCGACAGTCAGCATCGATTTGAAATTCTGCTTATTTTGAATACGGTTGACAAACACACGCACTAACATGCGATCGTACAAGGCATCTAAACCACTCTCTTCATCCGGTAATTCGTTCGATGCCGAAACCAGAAGACGCATTGGTACACGTTCAATATCGCTCCCATTTTTGAAGGTCTTTTCATTCACTACCGTTAATAAGGTATTCAAAATGGCGGGGCCTGCTTTCCAAATTTCATCAAGAAAAACCACTTGTGCGGTAGGAAGATAGCCTTTGGTTAGGCGAACATAGCGCCCATTATCTTTTAATTCTTGAATGCTTAATGGACCAAATACCTCTTCTGGTGTTGAGAAACGCGTCATGAGGTATTCAAAATAACTGCTGTTATCGAAGGCTTGGATCAGACGTTTCGCAATCAAACTTTTTGCAATACCAGGAGGGCCGAGTAGGAAAACACTTTCCCCCGCTAAAGCAGCCAGTAGACAAAGTTTGATGGTGTCTTCACGCTCATAAACACCATCCGATAAAGCCTTAGCAAGCTTATTTATGCGCTCTGAAAGTAGCGCTTTTTGCGCATGAGATGCAGGAGTAAAATTGATCACTTAAGCGCTCCAAATGGTTTGTATACATAACTTTATACGACTGTTATTGTTTTGTTACAAATAGATTTTAGTATAAGCGCCCACTTATAGCAGATCTCTTTTCTGTGAAATTCTTCGAAATCAATGTTTGCATATATGAGACTGACATCACTGATTGTGCAAGCAATATTGATACTTAGGTTATCGTTTTACTTTGTCTTAGCCACAGATTCTCGGTAAGGTTGAACCCTTATCACCATATCAGTCATTGGCTAGCCACAATTAAAGAAGAGTTTGCATGAGCAAAACCATACATACATGGAAAACCATTTCATTAGTGCAAGAGGATGTCACCCTTCCTACAGGCAAAAGCATTGAGCACACCACCATCGTCCATCCGGGCGCGGCCGTGATTTTGCCGATCACAGAACAAGGCGATATTATTCTGATTAATCAGTTTCGCCCCTCACTCAAAAAGTGGTTGTTAGAGCTCCCAGCAGGCACTTTAGAAAAGGGGGAGCTTCCAGCCGAATGCGCGCACCGTGAGCTTGAAGAAGAGACAGGGTACAGCGCAAGTGAGCTGATCACTTTAGGGCAAGTCACACCATTAGCTGGATTTTGTGACGAAATACAGCACCTGTTTGTCGCTAAACAGTTGAGCAAAACTGCACGATTATCATGCGACGATGATGAAGTCATTGAGGTGGTGACGCTTTCGATCCAGGAATTGGAGCAAAAAATCATCACTGGGCAAATCACAGATTCAAAAACCATTGCCTGCCTAAGTAAGGCGAAGCTGTGTGGTTATCTATAAAATACTTAGCCATCAATAAAGAGCTTATTTATCAATAAATTACAATCACAGATAAGAATTGAAGTGAAAATGCTTCTAGCAAAAATAGAAAAACGCATGAGGAGATTATATGGATTTTCGATCAGATACCGTTACTAAACCCACCGCCGCGATGCGTGAAGCAATGGCTAATGCCGACGTGGGTGATGATGTGTATGGCGATGACCCAACCGTCAACGCCTTAGAAGAGTGGGCCGCGCAGCGACACGGTTTTGAAGCGGCGCTATTTACCACGTCAGGCACACAAGCCAACCTGCTGGGTTTAATGTCACATTGTGAGCGTGGCGATGAGTACCTGTGTGGCCAACAAGCGCACAACTACAAATATGAAGCGGGTGGCGCCGCGGTTCTTGGCTCTATTCAGCCGCAGCCAATCGAAAATAACCCTGATGGCACGTTAGACTTCGATAAACTGCGCGCGGCCATTAAACCTGATGATGCCCACTTTGCTCGCACGCGATTACTTAGCCTTGAAAACACCATCAATGGCAAAGTTCTACCACTCGCCTATTTAGCGCAAGCGCGAGCGTTTGTTGATCAACACCATTTGGCACTGCATTTAGATGGCGCGCGCGTATACAACGCCGCTGTAGCGCTGGATGTGGATGTTAAAGAGATTGCGCAATACTTTGACTCAATGACGGTCTGTTTATCTAAAGGGCTTTCAGCTCCTATCGGCTCGCTGCTGTTGGGTTCAAAAACCTACATTGCCAAGGCTCGACGTTTAAGAAAAATGCTCGGTGGCGGCATGCGTCAAGCAGGCATTTTGGCCGCAGCAGGCCATCTTGCATTGACTGAACAAGTCACTCAGCTGAAGACTGATCACGACAATGCCCAATATTTAGCGCGCAAATTAGCGGACTTAAACGGGTTTTCCGTCAATCCAGATTTAGTGCAAACTAACATCGTATTTGCCAAATTAGCTGATTCTATCGATATCCATACAATTACCAATCAGTTGGCGCAAGATGGAATAAAAGTTTCGCCAGGTAATCCGGTACGTTTTGTGACCCATAAAGACGTCTCACGCGATGATATTGATTTTCTAATCAGCAAACTCTCCCTTTATCTCCGATCCAATTAACATTGTGCAGTCATAACCTTATCATCGGCTATGACTGCCAAAGCGTTTTTTCCGTGAAACTACCTCTCAAATCTGGTACAACTGCGCTCGTTAAAAAATGAGACGAGTTAAAAAATGACCAAAAGACAAGGCCGCCGAAGTGCCACTGATGCCCAAAAAACCAAAAGAGACATTCTAGTGGTCGCTGCGGATCTGTTTTGCGAGCTAGGTTATGCACGAGTGTCATTACGAACGATCAGCGAAAAAGCTGGGGTTTCGCACAGTTTGCTGCGTCATCATTTCGGTAGTAAAGAGCAAATATGGCGCAGTATCAGCGATGGTCTCCATCTTTATATGGAGAATTATTTACGTCATATATTGAAAGAGATCCCAGCCAACACCCCCGCCAACGTGCAGTTGTATTTGTTCATTGTACGGCTGCTCGCGCATATGCTGACCGTCAAACAGCCGATTCAACTGATCGCCGATGCGGTAAGACAAGAAGATGCTCTGTTTGATTATTTTATCGACAGTGCAGGTGAAATTGAGCAGCTCGTCGAACAACTTGCCGAGCAATACAACCGTGAATTTTCAGCCACACCAATAAAGGTGTGGGAGATAAAATGGCAGATGATCATGTACGCGCACGGCGCGGCAAGTCTCACACCATTTTTAAAAGAAACATGGTCAGATGAAACTCAAGATGTGAACCAATGCTTACTAAAACATTGGCAACTCTTTAATGACTTGATGATCGCCAAGTTCCATATCGACGAAGCTCAGACGCTCTGTCCGAACTCCATCAATGAGTTGCTGTATGATATTGAATGTGACTGGGCCAGATAAAGCGGGCGCTTTATCGCTTACCTCTACCTTCATGGATGTTTAGTTTTGCTTTCATCTTTCTTTTTTCCGCTGAACGGCTAGGTTTACGACTGCTACGCTCAGTCGGTAAGGCTTCCAACAAACTCGGCTCAAACCCTTTTAACCACTCTTGTGGCAGGCGTTGATTGAGTAAGGCCTCTATCGCTTCAAGCAGATACTCTTCATCTCGGCTCATCAAAGAGACCGCGAAACCCGTTAGCCCGGCCCGGCCTGTGCGACCAATACGGTGCACGTAATCTTCCGCTTTATAGGGCATGTCGTAGTTAACCACTTGCTCAAGTTGCTGAATGTCAATTCCACGAGCCGCAACATCAGTAGCGATCAACGCTCTAACTTTACCTGATTTAAAATCATCCAATGCTTTTTGGCGCGCCCCTTGGCTTTTATCGCCATTGATCGAGGCCGCTTTGATGCCGTCCAATTTCAGTTCTTTGGCTAGCTCATCGCTACCTTGTTTAGTTTTGGTAAATACCAAGACTTGCTGCCAATTACGTGAACCAATTAGATAAGCTAATAACTCGCTTTTACGTTTTTTATCCACTGGATAAACGATCTGTTTTACAGTATCAGCGGTCGCGTTGGCCGGTGAAATTTGCACGCCGACAGGGTCGCGCATCATTTTGTGTGCTAATGCTTTGATTTTGTCATCAAAGGTGGCCGAGAAAAACAGCGTTTGGCGTTCATCATTCATGCGTTTCAAAATACGTTGGATATCAGGCAAAAAACCCATATCGAGCATGCGATCGGCTTCATCCAGCACCAACACTTCGGTTTGCGTCAGGATAATGTTGCGCACAAACAGATGGTCAATTAACCGCCCCGGCGTCGCAATTAAAATATCCGCACCGCCACGTAAATTACGTGTTTGCACTTGCATGCTGGTTCCACCATACGCGGTAACAATCTTCAATGTAGTGCTTTGTGCATAAGCACTTAAGCTATCAAACACTTGTTGAGCCAGCTCACGAGTCGGAACCAAAACAAGCGCGCGCACAACTTTACTATTGGCTTCTCGCTCGGCTTGGTTATCAAGAAAACGTTGCAAAATAGGTAAACCGAAAGCTGCCGTTTTGCCGGTACCCGTTTGCGCCCCAGCCATGACATCTTTACCAGCCAAAACATGCGGGATAGCTTGAGATTGAACATCCGTCGGTTGTTCAAAACCTAAAGATTGCAGAGCGCTAACTAATGTGGTTGAAAGTCCTAAACGTTGGAATGGGTGCACAGTATCAGACATTGCAGCTTACCTATTGGAAATCAGGGCGCGGATTGTAACAAAGCGCAAGGTAATCGCCTATTCAAAATCAGCGGAAATCAATAGTGTTAAGGAATTGATACACGAGGGGGGAATGTAAGGAGCATAGCCAGCATAGGCTGCTGGCTGGTACTATTCTGCGCTCTGTTCAGAGCATTCATGAGATACAGAGTCATAATCGGATAAATCAAATCCGATCTCCATGGCGTCGAGCCACTCTAAGCACTCATCGTTTTTATATTGGTCACTCATTAATCGACCTCCTTTGATATTTACTGAGACGGGATTATCACGTCGCAAGATCCTTTTTAAATGATTTATATGACAGTTTTTTGAAAGCAAATAGTCAAATTAATCATCACCACAATATCTATCACAGCGAAACGATTTCGACCACTCTTATTTAGCCGCCACCTTGCCATGTAAACAAAAAAATACACTCATGGATTTTTATTTTTACAAAGCTGTTGAAAATGAATCCGAAGTTCTACAATATAGCCCAAAATGAGTGGATTAATGGTCAACACCCCGTTGTATTCATATATATCACTCCCTGAAACACAACATAACGTATAAAGAACTTTACACCATGACTCAATCAAAGATTTTCGGTAGTACTTTGATCATCGCAGGGACCACTATCGGTGCAGGCATGCTAGCTCTACCGCTCGCTTCTGCAGGTATCGGCTTTGGCACATCATTACTGATTATGATCGCCCTCTGGGCATTAATGGCTTTCACTGCATTGTTAATGGTTGAAATCCATCAATATGCAGACAAAGACGCCACCTTACATACATTGGCTAAACAGATCTTAGGGCAAAAAGGAAAATGGGTAGCGAGCTTTGCTATGCTATTTTTGTTCTATTCGCTTTGTGCAGCTTACATTGCTGGTGGCGGCGCACAATTCACTCATCGCCTGACAGAGTTTGCTGGCATTGAGATCAGCAATCCGTTGGGCACCTTGCTTTTTACTTTACTGGTTGCACTTGTGGTGACGATCGGCACCAGCACGGTTGATAAAGTGAACCGCCTGCTGTTTGCCGGTAAAATGGTCGCGATGATTATAGTGCTCTCATTTCTTGCACCTAATGTTTCTCAGTCATACTTGCTTAGTATGCCACTTGAGCAAGGCTTAATCGTTGCTGCAATTCCCGTCATTTTCACCTCATTCGGTTTCCATGGCAGTATTCCGGCGATTGTGAATTACTTAGATGGCGACACCCCTTCGCTGCGCAAAGCCATCTTAATTGGTTCTGCTATCCCGTTGATTATTTACATTTTTTGGCAGATCGTCACGTTAGGTGTCGTTAGCCAACCTCAGCTGGTTGAGAATTCCGGCCTGAGTGCGCTAATTGTGACATTAGGGCAAACCGTTCATCAATCCAATTTAAGCGGCATTATTGGCGTGTTTGCCGACCTTGCACTTTTGACGTCATTCTTAGGCGTAAGCTTGGGCTTGTTTGAATTCATGGGCGATACGATTAAGAAAAAGAAAATTCCATTGCACCGTATGGCTGCCTCCGTCATCACCTATCTGCCACCATTAGTCTTTGCGCTATTTTACCCTCAAGGCTTTATTATGGCGCTCGGTTACGCGGCTATTGCGTTGACTATTTTGGCCATATTCTTACCGATTGTGATGGTGATTAAAGTGCGTTCAAACCAAATATTCCAACCGCAGGGTGGAACACAATATCAAGTCAGAGGCGGTAAACTGGCTCTGACCATGACAGCAACCATTGGTTTGATGATCGTCACTTCGCAAATCTTTATTAGCCTTGGTGTACTACCCGCTCTGGGTTAATCAATTAAAGTTAAAAGTGGGGAGAGTAATATTACTCTCCCCACTTTTTTTAACCTAAAATAAGATCAAAGTCTCAATCTTGATATTTAAGTCAACATTCATTTCATAAAATTCTGCACGAACACACACATTTAGCCTTAGTATATTTATAAAATTTACTATTACTTTTTTGCATATCGGAGCAGCAATGAAAGAAGTTCAGTTCAGGAC
>NZ_CAWPDB010000013.1:0-9464 GCF_963886625.1 Vibrio sp. V23_P3S9T160 | reverse complement strand
GGTTTCATCACTCAGTTTATCTTGCCCTGATCGCCTTTTATTAAACGTAACTTCCTTAAAAAAATAAGTGTTATGAGTCAAGACGAATAACTGCTTCATTAAGCTAGAATCATTTATAGCATCGGACATTAATCCTTTTATTAAAGTACTTACGATAAATAAAATATCGCTATCCAAACTAGAAACAGGATCATCGATAACTACAACTCTGTCAGTTGTTATGCCAACTTCGCTGAAGCTACCTTTAAGTAAATGGTAAAAGTATAAAAAAGATATAAAGGTTTTCTCTCCTTCACTTAATGTCTCTTTTGCACAAGAGCCATCACCTCTAACAATAGAGCAACAACTGTCTTTCATAGATTTGCCAATAGTAAAACTAGTAAATCCAAATGACTTTAATAAGCTGTTAATCGCATCGATAGTTGGCTGAATTGAAGTAGTGTCCTTTTCTAGTGCCTTTATTTCAGCATCCTTAGCTATCTTATCTGCCTTTTTAGCATTTATACCGACAGTTAAGCCATGAATAGCTTTTTGCAAACTTGAAGAATCTTTTGTGTATTGTTGAAGTTCTGCTTTCAGTTCCTTCTCCAACACAAACTTCCAAACCTGATTGACTAACAATTCTTTTTCGCTTTTAAAGTTAGATACAATCAAATTATGCTGATTAATTGATTTGTTGGCGTTTTCAACTATCGATTGAATTTCATCGATTATTTGATGGGTAGCTTTTAATGTAACAGTAGAAGCAGGCTCTGATATTTTATTAGCAAGCAACTGCATATTCTCACTGGTTATCGCCTTCAATGTGTCAAACTTGGCTTTTAATAAGTTGCTGTCAATATCTGCATGGCTATTAGCCACAAGACTTTCGAGATGTGAAATCAATTGTTGTGATGAGCTAGAATATGTCGCCACTACAGCCTGTAGATATTCAATATTTTGAGTAAATGTTTCGTCGAAATAATTGGCTAACTGCTCTTCAAAGCCACTCCGTAGTGTTTGTTGGCAAAAGGGGCACTCACCTTCTGATAGAGGTAAGTAGTTCGTACCATGTCTAACCCAATCACTGTTATTGAGCTTATTAATTACACCTGCTATATCAACATCATTTTTACCAATAATTCTCTGTTGTAAAATCTGATGTTGTTCCAATTCCTTTAGTTTTGACGAGTCAAGAGTAAGTTGGATTAATTGTTTTGATTCTGGAGTATCACCAAATAATGTCTTTGCTTTTTCAATTAAATATTCTTTTGTTTTTAAATCAGCAGTATTACTAGCGTTTTCACTAATAACTCGATCTTTAAACTTGGATTTACTGTTACGTACACCTTGAAAAGCGTCTTTAAATAACTCGTCTAATTTATCTTTTACTAACCAACATTTATCTGTGAAATGATTATCAATAACTTCAAGATCTCTTATTTTACCCTTGTTGCTGTCGTCACCATTTAAAACTAATTCCTTGGATTTAATTTCTTCAACTATCTTGTCTAATTCACATTTTCCTTGCGCAATACTATCTATAACTGCTTGATCAGCTTCCCCTAAGGTAAATACACCGGGTAGGTCCTTTTGAGGATTGAAATTTTTCTCTACAAAATCTCGATTATAAACAAATCTTTCTATGGGCGAACCAGACCACTTAACTGCACAGTTTGCGTACCTTGTTGAATCCTCAATCAATCTAGATATTGTCGTTTTACCAGCACCATTTGCACCAAAGAAGAAATTAAACTTTTCAAGTGGTGACACCTGTTGAGGGACTATTCCATATGTTGCTGCGTTAGCAATTTCTAGAGAATTAATCATGCGACATCCTTGTTAGATAATTTAACGTCACCAGAGATTAATTTTGGCAATAAATAATCTCTATTTTCAGTTAGTTAATTAGTTTTTTTTGAGTAGCCACCATTACAGTAGTCACTTTGTATCATTAATAAAATTGGGTCAATCGTTGTGTTTCAGAGTGAGCCTAAAGTCACGCTACTAAATCACTTTGAGGCAAAAGTGTGTTGACGGCTCGCTAATCACTCTACTCTGAAACACACTCCAAATGGTAAACGTTAATGCATTCATTCAAAGTTATAACTTTACGCCCTCACTGTAACCCCATGATTTTTATCAAACTATATACCGACTGATAAATTCTCCAACACCTTATCGATGTTTTCTGTACCGTTAGGCTTCAAACTCCTACAATGCAAGGCAGAGGGTCGGTGAAGGCTAAACTTTCACTTTTACATATTGAATACTCAACAATGCATTTGATTGCATTGGTACCGTCATCATTCAAAAGGAATAGTATGTTGAGCAAAGGATGGATATTGCTTGCCGCCGCAATCATCAGTCAGGGAGCATGGGCACTCGCTCCTTGCGGGACAGACAGTGGCATCGGGGACTGGTGCAGCCTGGATATTAATCAGCTACACCCCACTCAGGCCGGGGTTGGTCAACAACAAGTTGATAAAACACAAGCCAAACTGGCGACAAAAAGCCCAGCACAACTTAAAAAGTATATGAAAAAGAAAAAGATTCCGGTAATCGTAGATGCTGATGGCCAGTATTGGTTGGTTGACCGACATCATCTAACTAAGGCGCTTTGGCAGCAAGGTGTGAAAGAGGTGACCGTCCACATCCTTGCTCACCTCGACAACAAGGAGAGCTTTTGGCAAGACATGCAAGGCAACCACTGGACATGGCTGCGCGATGAAAAAGGAGCCCCGCTAACTCCCGATCAATTACCTGCACACATAAGTAAGCTACCCGACTACCCCTACCGCTCTTTGGCTGGTGAACTACAAGATGCCGGTTATTACAGCAAGCATGAACAGGTTTATTTTGTTGAGTTTGCTTGGGCTAGCTGGCTTGGGGAGCAAATGAATTGGGTGCCAGTCAATGCGAGTACGCTCCCAGAACGACTCGAACAAGCGGCACAACTGGCATGTAGCTCAGCCGCTAAGGCTCTGCCTGGTTACCCCGGAGAGCAGTGTTCAACTATGCGCCACCTCATCAACACGACAAACTAAGGTTCTATCGCAAAGCGTGATTTAAATAAGACTCATCATTTTGAAGATACAATTAGCCTGCGAGCGAACAAATAGCTCGCAGGGCGTTGTTCGATAAGATGAATATGTATTTTGTTACAAATCGCCCTCTTGTCTTGTGGTTCAGTCAATGATTTACTGTCGCTTCCTTAGCAACAGAGGCTTTTATTGACAATGGACGACCCCTTCAGGCGACCAATATTTACTGATTCCCCCCTTCACCGTGCCCCCTTATTTAAGGAGGCCATATGTTAGAACTCTTCCTACTACCCGAAACTTGGGCGATATTTGCCACACTGCTTGCTTTAGAAGTGGTTCTTGGCGTTGATAATGTAGTGTTCATTTCCGTCTTATGTGAACGGCTCCCCGTTCAGCAGCGGCCGCTTGCGCGTAACTTAGGCATTTTGTTAGCGGTTACCGCTCGGATTGGTTTGGTTTTTTCTATCAGTTGGCTGATGTCGTTAACTGCACCGATAGTCGTTTGGTTTAGCAACGAATTATCTGGACGAGATTTTATCCTCATCTTCGGCGGTGCTTTTCTGTTATTCAAAGCAGCAAAAGAGTTGTGGAATTGGCTAATGCCTGATGAGCATTCACATACGACGACAGTAAGTGCTGGCCTTGCGGTCGTATTACTGCAAATTGTCGCGGTTGACGCGGTATTTTCCATGGATTCGGTAATCACTGCGGTGGGTCTAACTAACGACATTCCTATCATGGTCGCGGCCATTTTAGCGTCTGCGGTGATCATGATATTAACCGCAGCGCGCATTAACGCCTTAGTCACCCGTTATCCGGGTTTTAAAACGCTGGCATTACTGTTTTTAATGATGCTGGGCGGTTTGTTAATCGCGGAAGGTGTTGAGCTGCACATCAATAAAGGCTACGTCTATTTTGCGATGGCGTTTGGTTTGGCAATGGAGATTTGTCATATTCAATGGGCGAAGAAACAATCGCTCAAGATTAAGCAGCTACGTCCGTTGAAAAGGACGGCATCTTTACTGAGTTCAAAGCCAATAGTACGGTGATATTGATAGCTAAAGCGCATCAATGTCAAACTTCATCGCCAACATAACCCTTTATTTACTAGGCCTGCGTGTGTGAAGAAACGAAAAAGAACCATCGAGTGATGAACAAGGAAAATGTGTATTTCCAAGAGGAGCACACTATCATAATCATTCGATTATTATTCACCCTGTATGGGTGAGCCTTTTATCAATGTCGAATGGTTTACCATTCCAGAAAAGACTATTGCCTATGAAAATGTTTTTCCGGCAGGAAATCGCACTGCTTTTTGGTCTGTTAACTCTGCTTTTTTTCAAAACATTAGGGGCTGATTTACTATCAGATACGACCCCATTTTGGATCTATATCCTCCTTTCTACTGGGCTATTTGCTATTGTGACACGGGCAATATTCTCCGTTGTTCGCCATTCAGATGCTCTGGCCGTGAAACTTGGTGAGCCATTTGGAACCTTGATTCTCACCCTCTCTGTAATTTCACTTGAAGTGGTGATGATCTCCTCTGTAATGCTCACTGGCGAGCCAAACCCCACAATGGCTCGTGATACCATGTTCGCGGTCGTGATGCTGGTCACTAACGGCCTTGTTGGCTTTACTTTGCTACTGGGTGGGTGGCGTTACCATACGCAAAGTTTTAATTTAGAGGGCGTTAAATCTTATTTGGTCGCCATCATCCCACTAGCCTTGCTATGTCTCGTTTTACCTAACTTCACTGAGGGCGGAAGCTAGGGTGGCTTGTCGAGCGCGATGTCTTGGATGCTCATTACCATATCTGTGATGCTTTATGGCGTTTTTCTGTTAATTCAGACTCGCAGCCACAGCCACTTTTCGTTGGCAGTGAGCACGAAAATGCTGAAGAGCATCACTGTCCACTCCAGAGCAATAGCTACCATACAGTCATGCTGTTGGCCTACCTTCTAGTAGTGATAATGCTAGCTAAAACCTTAGCTATCCCTATCAATTATGGGGTGCATGTTATGGAAGCCCCAGCGGCATTAGGTGGCTTTATTGTTGCGTGTATTGTGCTAGCCCCTGAAGCTGTTGGCGCACTTAAGGCTGCATTCAATAATCAACTGCAAAGAGCAATGAACCTCTATTTCGGTTCTGTGCTAGCGACTATCGCGCTTACTGTTCCAGCCGTTTTATTCATCGGCGCGATGATGGATCAAGAGGTTCGTCTTGGGCTATCCTCTGCTGATTTGGTATTACTTGTCACCACCTTAATGGTGTGCAGGGTAACATTCAGTAGTGGCCGAACCAATGTATTACATGGCGCAACGCATTTGGTTCTGTTTGTGGTTTATCTTTTCCTGATGTTTGAACATGCTTAGTCGATAACTTCAAATTCAATAAACCGTAACCAATAAAAAACCCGAGTTTAAACGCTCGGGCTTTTTATTGGCTGCAAAACTTACGGTCAAATACGCTCTACACATTCACGAGCAATTACCAGCTCTTCATTGGTTGGGTTTATATTCATGGTAGATGTCATCAATATATTTTCTAATTCACTTTCGCCTGTGCCTTTTGGGTTTATTCGGACGGTTGATTCAACCGATTTACTTGTAACAACCTTTTCCAAGGTAATAAAGGTAGTATGATCATCAATATCCCTAATATGGTAAAAAAGTCTGGCACTTCATTGAATAAAGTAACACCAAATAAGGTGACAAATACCAGTCCTGAGTTCTCTGCTAGGGCAATAGAATTAGCAGGTGCTCGTTGATACGAAGCAACAGCTAATCCGTTGTAAGTAAGAACCAAAGTTGCACTTGCCAAAATGAACAGCAGATTCGTGGTCGAAAGAGGCACCCAATGGAATATAGCTAGACAGCCAGAGATCGGTAGTGAAAGTAATGATGTCCAAAAAAGTGTGCTGACAACAGTTTGCTCCGTTGGTAATTTTTTCGCGGTAAGGTTGAACAACGCAATTGTAAATGTGGTAACAAGGGCGAAGACTACTGCCAATTCAAATTCTGATGGTCTTAAAACCACAATCACTCCTGAAAACCCTATAAGAGATAATACACTGCTCTTAATCGTTAGTTTCTCTTGGAGAAGTAAAATCGATAATGGAAGCATCATTAGTGGCGCAGCATGAAAAATCGCATTAGCCGTAGCTAAAGTTAAGTGAGTGATTGCAATTACCATGCAACCGCTGCCTATTATAATTAGATGTGCCCTAAATAGATTGAGTTTAGCGCTATACAGTTTTCGCTTTTGCTTGGACTGCTTTAACCATAAAGGGTAAATAACTAAAGTAGAAAATAATTGCCGTATAAAAATATACTGAAAGGTTGATACCTCCCCATTAAGTAACTTAACTGCGACATCAGATAGTGAAGCAGCAAGATTACCTAATATGAGAAGGATAATCGCGAGGTTTACCACAGGAAAATACACTGTTATTTTTCCAACTTCATATCGATATGTGGGATGTCATCCTCCAAATACATTACAGAAGTCGGCATAAATCCATAGTTTTGGTAGAATTCTGATAGGTGTTCTTGAGCGCCAATTTCGATTGACTCTCTGGGCCATAACTTGTCACATGCACATAGAGCCTCTTGTACTAGTTGATGCCCTATGCCCCCTCCACGAGAACTTTTTGAAATAGCAACACGACCAATACTGACGGATGGATAACTAACCCCCTTTGGCATTAAGCGTGCGCAGGCTATTAACTTGCCACCTTGATAACCCAGTAAGTGGTAAATACCTTCTTGGTGATCTTTACCATCCAACTCAGGATAGGGACATTCTTGCTCGACAACAAACACGTCAACTCTGAGTTTTAGCAGTTGATATAGTTGCATTGTTGTTAATTGGGGAAACGGATGGAGTTGCCAAGTAATCATTTTAATTCAGCCTTACAAATAGTGATATCCGAAATGTAGCAAGGTGAATAAGTCTAGACATTAACAATTGTTAAGTTGGATTGCGTTTTTTGATACGACTCAGGCTGATCGGTGTAATGCCAAGATAAGCTGCAATTTGATAATCGGTGAGGCGCTCTAACAAGTTAGGATAACTGTTACAGAACCGTTGATAGCGTTCTTCTGGAGTATAAAGCAACATAAAACGTTCTTTGTTTTCTTTATACATCAGTTGTATTTCCAATAGTTTGAGATAAATACTATATTTATTCTTACGCCATGTTCTTAATGTTTCGATAGGGAGAGACATAATCGAGCAAGGGGTAAGTGATTCAAGTTGGTATGGTGATGGCGTTTGGTTAACTAGGCTTTCAAAACCAATGATCCAGTCATTTTCCCAATAAAACTGTTTGCTAAACTCTTTGCCCTTGTCAGTAAAATAAACAGCGTGACATATTCCTTCTAATAGAAAGAAAATCTCTTTTGCAACTTCCCCTTGATGGTGAAAAATATGCCGACTAGGCAAAGAACAAAGCTTTGCAGATTGCTTTAGTTGTTCTACTTCGTGCCGAGTAAAGTCATTTTGTTGTAACTGCTCTAGGAAAGCGTCAAGCATAATTGGTTGTACCTAAGTATTTATAACCAAACGTTAACTGAATATTTAAGCACAAAATAAATTAGCCAAAAAACAATTAAAGTATAGGTGTGCAGGTGATGATAACCTACATCAAATTAACATTCTATGTGCCATTTTATACCTCTTTGTTCCTTATTTGTAGCTGCGAAGGAATTACAAGCAAGAATCGTAATTAATAAGGCATATTTACCTGTAGGTATCATTTATCAGCAAGACTTTGCAAGGTAGCACACCCTGTGAGTTTACTATCTACTAGTGTCTGCTTGTCGTTCAAAACCGATCTTTAGAGTAATTGCGTTAGCTTGTTTCGGGGCATAAACAGGTCAACACGAACCTTGTTGATTTAAGGGCACAAAATGAATTGCAGAAGTCAATAGAGCTATTAATAGGTGCTCGCCATTCGCACGCTTTGCGATGGTCTATCCAACATATGAGTACAAAAAAAGCGAGCACTAAGCTCGCTTTTATCTATTTGATTTTAAATGTAATTATAGCAACTCAACCGACTGCTGGGCTATCACAAATTCTTCGTTAGTTGGTACCACAAGCGCCACTGCATTTAGCATGTCTGATTTTGCGATAATGCCAGCATTACCGAATCGAGCTTGCTCGTTGCCTTGCTCATCTTCCACAAAACCAAGAATTTTCAGGTTGCGTAGAATTTCACGACGAATAGGCAATGCGTTTTCGCCAATACCACCGGTGAAAATAATACCGTCGAGCGAATCAAGCGCTGCAAGGTATGACGCGATGTATTTCGCCACACGGTAGGTGAAGACTTGGAAGGCCAATGTAGCGCCTTCATGACCTTGCTCCATGGCTTCTAGAATGCCACGTGCATCGCTGGTTAAACCAGAAACACCCAAGAAACCAGAGGCTTTGTTCAATGAATTAAACACTTGTTCTTGTGTCCAGCCCTTCTTCAATAGAAATTCAATGATGCCGGGGTCAAGGTCACCACAGCGAGTGCCCATCATCAAACCGGAAAGCGGTGTAAAACCCATACTGGTATCGACACTCTGACCATCTTTAATTGCGCACACTGACGCACCATTACCAAGGTGAACAGAAATAAAGCTGCTTTCTTCAACTGGCTTGTTGATCATTTTTGCCGCTTCACGGCTCACAAAATAGTGGCTGGTTCCGTGGAAACCATAGCGGCGAATACCAAACTCAGTGTATAGCTCTTTTGCAATCGCACCTGTGTAGGCTTTTGCTGGCATGGTTTGGTGGAAAGCGGTATCAAAAACAGCAAACTGCGGTAGCTCAGGAAACGCTAGCATTGCCGCGCGCATACCAATCGCGTGTGCTTTATTATGTAACGGTGCTAAATCACTAAGCGCTTCAACTTCGTTGACGATTTTTTCGTCTAACTTAACGGTCTTAGTAAACTTCTCGCCACCATGTACTACGCGGTGCCCAATCGCAACGACGTCATCAATCAAGCCGTAGCTTTTCACGAGCTCAACCAGTTTTGCAACCGCCAACAGGTGGTGATTCGCTTCACCTTGAATCGCACAATTGGCTTTTTCTCCGTTAAACTTCCAGCTCATACGGGCATCATCAAGCCCAAAGCATTCACCTAGACCACTCAGTACGGCATCCCCCGTATTTGAATCAATCACCGCAAACTTCAGTGATGAGCTGCCAGAGTTAATAACCAAAACAAACGAGTTCGACATGGGGTAAGTTTCCTGTTTTAGACTAAGTGTTGAAGTATACAACTTCTTGGTTTACGTGACCCTCATTATTCAATAATTTTTTAATCTTTCAACTTTGTTTTAGTTTCAGCATCATGCCAAACGATTTTTTCTTGATCTGAGGCAAGTTATTATTTCTTTTGAAGTGAGAAATATATCAATATTTAAGTCCATCCTGTAGCGC
>NZ_CAWPDB010000012.1:9603-11994 GCF_963886625.1 Vibrio sp. V23_P3S9T160 | reverse complement strand
TTCACCACAAGTAAGAGGAAACTAAAAACATGGGCGATTATAGAAGTTCATCCCACTTTTTAAATGAATGTGTCTCAAAGCCAGTATTAAACTGGCTTTGTTATTTCTACGATTTTTGGTTCCAAACCAGTTCTCCTCGTCTATTTTCCATCCCGTCAGAGATACCACAACGATGATAAATAAGGCATACTCGTTATTGCATACTCACTGCAATTTCACCAAAGGATGTCTATTTTGCAAAGTCCAATTACCTTAGAAGCGCTTCATATTTTAGATGCGATTGATAGACGAGGCAGCTTTGCTGCGGCGGCAAATGAGCTAAGCCGTGCACCATCATCGCTGAGTTATCAGATCCAAAAATTGGAACAAGATTTAGACATCACTATTTTTGACCGTTCAGGGCATAAAGCGACGTTTACTGAAGCCGGCTTGCTCATTCTTGAGCGGGGTAGAGCCATTTTATCGGCGACAGAAAAATTGGTGAATGACGCAACTTTGTTAGCGAATGGCTGGGAACTGGATTTGACGGTCGCATTTGACGGTATTATCCCTATTCATAATTTTTTCCCAATGGTTGAAGCGTTAGGTAATGTCAGTAAAACACGAATCCGTCTTCAAGAAGAAATTTTAGCGGGGTGTTGGGAGTCACTTTCAACCGATCGAGCCGATTTGCTGATTTGCCCACGTATCGATACGTTACCACAAGATGTAAAAGCAGAAACCATAGGAACTATGTCAATGGTTTGGGTAGCGGCCAGCTCGCATTACGTGCACAAACGAAGCGGTGCATTTGATGAAGAAGCAAGGCAAAAGTATCGAGTGATTGCGATTGCCGATACCGCGCGTGACCAGCCTGCAATGAGCGTGAATATTTTGCAAAAACAGCCGCGTCTGACGGTAACTAATTTCAGCGCAAAATGTGCCGCGTTAGTGGAAGGGTTAGGTATTGGCACATTACCTAAACAGATAGCAGAGCCACTGATCGCCTCAGGTAAACTGAAAGCAATCAGCGGATCTGAAGAAAAATCGATGCAGATCATTATGGCATGGCGGCGTAATAAAATGGGCGAAGCAAAGTCGTGGTGTGTGCAATACCTCAAGAAAAACTGGGTGCTAAGTTAAAATTTTGGGCGGATCGCAGTGATCAAATCTGATCGCTACGGCTTTATTCTGGTTTATTTAAGATCAAAACCATATCTGCCGTCCCATCTTCGAAATGCACTTCAATCTCAAAACCTAATTTTTGCGCTAGCGTCAACATGCCTCGGTTGGTTGGCATGGTCATGCCGGAAATTTGTAAGGTTCCTTTCAAGCGACAATAGTCGATGATTTTTTGCAGCAAGATTTTACCTAAACCTTTTCCTTTTAAATCCGAACGGATCAAGATGGCGAACTCAGCATCGCTATTCTCAGGGTTAATGAGTGCTCGTGAAACGCCAATAATACTCTCTTGATCATTGGTATGATCCACTGCGACAAAAGCCATTTCTCGGTCATAGTCAATTTGAGTAAAATTGGCTAAGGCTTCATGGTTAAACTCGCCGACATCCGAAAAAAAGCGTTTGTACAAATCTTCTTTTGATACGTTACGGATAAACTCTGCATGATGCGGCTCATCCTCCGGCAAGATTGGGCGTAAGGTAATGGCCGAGTTGTCCTTTAGGATCACACTTTCTTCAAACTCACTTGGATAGGGGCGGATAGCTAATCTACTTTGTCCGTCGCCTTGGTAATCTTTTAGGACTAAGTTGGCATCCAATATGGTGAATTGATTGCCATTGGCTAAAACCGGGTGAATATCTAATTCATCTATTTGTGGACATTCAATAATCATCTGCGAGATACGAACTAAAAACTCAGATAACCCATCAATATTCATTGGCTCTGGTAGTTTCTGCAGCCGAATTTTCCCGCTGCGTATTGCTCTGACAATCAGATAACGAGCGAGCGTCATATTCAGTGGGGGTAGTGCGGCGGCGGCATCGATTGATTCATCCCATTCTGAACCACCTTGTCCCAGTAAAATGACCGGGCCAAAGGTTGTATCAGTAATCACTTTGATCCTGAGCTCTTCGCCGCCAGCGAGCTTTGCCATTGCCTGAACCAATAACCCATGAATATTAGCGGAAGGATACGAGATCTGCGTGCGATCCAATATCGCTTGCGCTGCGCTTGCCACTTCGTGGTGGTTGCGTAGATTGAGCATCACGCCTTGCACATCTGATTTATGCGCAATATCGGGCGAACGCAATTTCACCACGACTGGGTAACCAATTTGCTCGGCAATATGTACCGCTTCACTGGCATCAGAAGCTATCCAAGTTGGTAATACATTAAAATTAAAATATTTAAATAACTTACCTATTTGGTGTGTATCAAGGTGACGGGTAG
>NZ_CAWPDB010000012.1:0-9580 GCF_963886625.1 Vibrio sp. V23_P3S9T160 | reverse complement strand
GACGGGTAGGGTGTATGCCTAGTTGCTCCGCTATCCATTGCTGCGCGCTGTGTATTTCTGATACATGGACGGGTTCTGCGGTTGTCGGCGTTTCCATTAGTTGTTTTTGATTTCGACGGTACTCGACTAAGTGCATGAATGCCACTACTGCACTTTCTGGCGTTCGATAGGTTGGGATGCCCGCTTGGGTAAATATTTGTCTAGCCGGGCGCGCGGTAAGTTCTCCTGACCAATTGGTTAGGATGTTAAAACGTTTATGGCGAGGGTGCGCTTTAATGGCGTCGACCACCGCTTGAGCGGTTTGCTCAGACTGCGCAATCGCAGATGGGCTGTGCATAATGAGAATGGCATCGGTTTTATCACTATCTAGCAGCACATTTAGTGTATTAACGTAGCGAGTATGATCCGCATCACCCACCATATCGACCGGATTACTGTGAGACCAACTTTTAGGCAGGCACTGATTTAGTTTTTGATAAGTAGACTCTTCAAGATCGGCAAGTTTTCCGCCTCGATCTAACAAAGTATCGACGGCCATAATAGCTGGCCCGCCACCATTGGTAATAATAGCAAGACGTTCACCTCGTAATGGAACGGAGTGAGTGAGTGTTTCAACAGCGGCAAAGAGTTCATGGGTATTGTTCACCCGTAACATACCCGTGCGTTGAATTGCGGAGTCATAAATAATGTCGAGTGTATTGTCTCCACCAGTATGTGCTTGCGCCGCTTTACGTCCAGCAAGCGTTCTTCCTCCTTTTAATACTAAGATTCGCCGGTTACGTGACGCGGCACGCGCTGCCGACATAAAACGGCGAGCATCCTTAATCGTATCAACATAAAGCAAAATGGCTTGGGTGTGTCTATCCGTGCTCAGGCAATCAAGCAAGTCAGAGAAATCGATGTCGCTGGCATTACCAAGAGAAATAAATGCTGAAAATCCGATCTCTTTGTCATTTGCCCAATCTAAAATCGTGGTACAAACCGCTGCAGATTGTGAAATAAAGGCAATGTTACCTTTTAAGGCTGTGACAGGAGAAAACGAAGCGTTGAAATTTAACCAAGGTAGGATCAGCCCTAAGCTATTGGGACCCAAAATGCGCATTCCTGCCGATTTTGCAATTCTAGAACATTGGGCTTGGATTTCGACTCCTTGAGCATCTTCAGTATACATATCAGATGAAAGTACGATGACGGAGCTGATGCCTTTATCTGCCAATTGCTTAAATAAGGTGACGTTGCGTGTTGCGTGCGTGCATAAAATCGCAATATCAGGGACGATAGGCAGAGATTCGATACTTTTGTAGGCCAATACGCCACAGACGGATGGATAATAAGGCGTGACAGGCATAATCGCACCATCGAAGCCTCCTTGAAGTAGGTTCTTCATCACGATATTGCCAGCACGAAGCGAGCGTACTGATGCACCAACAACCGCGATCGATTTTGGTTTCAGGAATGGATTTAAATTGTTCATGTTGATGAACCTTTCACTCACGAATTACCGTTAGCTTAGCGAACAAATGCTATCCTTGTTCACTATATTGGTTTGATTGTGATCATTACGTCGTGAGACAACTGCGACTTTGTGCCATAAATCACAGTACAAGGGTATATAATCACAAAGCGAGCTTGATTCTGAGCGTCGCTATCGGCATGATTTATAGTAATTTCTACTTAAGGCGTTGAACAATTCATGAAAAAAATCACAATTGTCGGTTTATCAGTGCTTCTGGCTGCCTGTGCATCTGATACATACATTACCGATGTCACCTCTGAAAGCCATCGTGAAGAGTATAAAGTTGCTCCGGTTCAGCAACCAGTAGTCGCTCAAGAAGGCATGGCTACTGGAATTTCTGAGAGCAATGTCGAAACGAATGTGGTGAAGATGTCTCCTAACGATACAGAGAAAAAAGTCGTTAAGATGAGCCCTCAAAGCAAAGCCGCAGTAGCGCTCATTCCACCGACAGCTAAACAGACGGCAATGAATCCGCGTTTTGGCTACACCATTCAGGTCGTTGCTGTTGGATCACAGAATAAAGTTGATCAGTTTGCCAGCAAACTGCCGAATTCTGACGGCCAACCTATTTGGGAAAATTATAAAGTGGTGAACGGAACCAAGTGGTACACCGTACTTTATGGTGACTACGCAACTCGTGCCGATGCTGTTGAAGCAATCAAAACACTGCCAGCCGAGTTTCAAGCTATGAAACCTTTTGCCAAAAGTATTGATACCATCAAAAATTCGGAATTTCCGACACTCAACAAGTTGAACTGATTCTGGATTTTATCGCGAATAAATGATCAAAGGGGCTTATGCCCCTTTATTGCTTATAACTTAGCCTGTTACAACGGTAAAAAGGTTTTCCTTGGCTAAAACCGTGTAACTTCACACTGAATTGATTATCATGCTTTATAGTTTATTCGTCAGCAGCATGGACAGATTTTAATGACTCAAACAACAATCCTATTATTATGTGGTGGCGGTTCGTCAGAACATGAAGTGTCACTTGTGTCAGCCAACTATTTACAAGTACAACTTGAAAAAACAGAAGGTTTTCAAGTTATTCGCGTCGAAATGCGACCCGATGGTTGGTACAGTGAAAAGGGCGATCTGAGTTACTTAGATACGAATGCTGCGACTTTGAATACCAATGGTGTCGCCGTCAATATCGATTTTGTGGTTCCTTGCATTCATGGTTATCCAGGGGAAACGGGCGACATTCAATCGATGCTCGAGCTGGCTGGCATCCCATATTTAGGTTGTGGTCCAGAAGCCAGTGCTAACAGCTTTAATAAAATTACATCTAAGCTTTGGTACGATGCGCTGGGTATTCCTAATACACCTTATCTTTTTCTTTCAGAAAATAATGCACAAGCGCATCAGCAGTGTAAGCAGGCTCTGGAAAAATGGGGAAGTGTGTTTATTAAAGCGGCGAGACAAGGCTCATCTGTTGGTTGTTACAAAGTCACCGAGGTTTCCCAGCTCAACAGCGCAATCGATGCGGCTTTTAGCTACTCGGAACAAGTTCTGGTTGAAAAAGCAGTGAAACCTAGGGAATTAGAAGTTGCCGCTTATCAGCTTGATGGTGTTTTATATCTTTCTAAGCCGGGTGAGATCATCGCACCAGAAGACGCATTTTATACTTATGAAGAAAAATACAGTGCGACTAGCCATTCGATGACTGAAGTACAAGCTCAGAATTTAACCAGAGATCAATTGGAAATGATAAGTGATTGTGCTGCTAGGGTTTTTACCCACATGAAGCTTAGGCACCTTGCACGTATTGATTTCTTTTTAACCCCAGAGGGAAACATTTATCTTAATGAAGTTAACACCTTCCCTGGCATGACTCCCATTTCAATGTTTCCTAAAATGTTAGAGCATAATGGGCATAGGTTTCATGAATTTCTAGCCAATTGCGTGACAACGTCACTCAATCAAAAGGTTTAATGACCTTAAATTTCATCTGTTCACTTTCTGCAATGTCGAGTTTACCAATGTATTGAGCTGGCATTGCAGGGCTTAACCATCGTCCAAATTGCTGAATATCTTGAGTTTTATAACCTTGTTTAGCCAGTTCTTGAGCCGCACCAACACGGGTTGATTGGCCTGAAAACCTCAATTCAAATATGCCTAAACGTTGCCCTGCATGACGTAAGATACGGAAAATAGATGCATCATTTAAAGATCTATTTGAAATATTGCCATGGCGATCGATTGAACAAAACACAATGTTCGATTCTTTATTGAGTAATTGTAGCCACTTTTTAAGTGCAAGAGAGGCCGATTCAGAAAGATAATAATCGACATTTCCCACGATGATCTTCATTTGCCCATCCACAGTTAAGACTTGGCCTGTACTTAGTTTTTTAAGCTCACTTCGTTTCAAAGCACACTCAAACATCACATAATAGATTGCAAGATCGCGGATATCCTTTTTGTGAGGTGAATGAATAAGTTGTATATCTAGTGCTAATAAATGTTTTTTCGTTAACGGTGTCGCTTGCTTAGCATCATCACCTTTCTCTCCTTTAAGACGAAACAAAGAAAGTTGAGTGAGTCGGTTTTGCGTAGGGTCTTTCATCGAAAGTAGGCGATGGATGATACCAATGGTGACCATGTAACGCCTGATAGTCGCGTATTTTCTCAAACGAGCTTCCGTTTCGATAAATTGCCTAACAGCTGTTGTTGAGCCAGGAAGAGGAGTAACACATCTTATTTTGCAAAATGTAACAAAATGATTCCAATCTTTAGTCATGGCCAAAGCGGAGTTCTTCGAATATTGCCAATGTGTCAAATGTTGAAATTGTTCAAAGCAAACTGTGTCGGAAAATTCGGTAACCTTTTGTTTTAAAATCATAGGATCTGTGATGAGAGGGATGTTTTTTTTCATCTTGATGCACTATAACAATATGGTTTATCGATAAATATACTTGATAACGGTGAAGATACAATTATTATTTAACTAACCTATAATTAAAAAGACCAATAACATATGGCTATAGCGACGTATCGAGGATTTACCCTTACATCTGCGCCTAACTCTACAGATATATGGCAAGTTAAGATCAAAAACCATGTTTTGACTGGTAACCTTGCGGCAGTTAAAAAAAGCATAGACTGGTGGTGTGATACTGCCTCTATCATTGATCCTAGAGAGTTCAGTGCGGTAGGTAAGAAGCGAGAAGCTCCAAATGGTAAACAAGAGCAATTTGGCGGCTTTACACTGAAGAATGATACAGGTGAGCTCAATGGGTGGTATTGCTTTTTCAATGGTCGCTTAATCAAAGGTTCAAAAGTGGCTATTCAAAAACATATCGAAGCTTATTTGCTTGCAAAACAGAAAGCAGAACAATTAAAGAAGTAAATGATTTATGACACTTGTATATTCTACTGATTTAGGTCGTATTAAAGCTGAGCCCGAAGTTATAGAGCGTCCTAAAGGAGATGGAATAGTGAGAATCCATCGTCATACTAAAGGGCGAAAAGGAAAAGGCGTAAGCATCGTAACCGGCTTGGATTTAGATGATACTGCATTAAAGTTACTCGCGGCAGAACTCAAGAAAAGTTGTGGGTGTGGTGGTTCGGTAAAAGATGGCGAAATAGAGATACAAGGTGATGCTCGGGACAAAATTAAAGCTTATCTAGAAAAGAAAGGTTTCAAAGTTAAACTAGCAGGAAACTAACGCATTAATAGCTAGAATGAAATCTTCGATTATCAGACTGGTTATTAGGTATTTTATGGTAAATGCTGATTGTGTTTAATGGCTACATCCTTAGAAAGCGTACAAAGGCGTGGCGCTTTCTTTTTTTCATTGTTTATTTAACATAAGATATATAATGCGCACTGTAATACCGCTTCTTTAGGCGTGCTAATCGCTAACGCCAATGCTCCGCAACCCATTGATATTGTTCTTAATCCTAGCCCGTTGTGCTTTTTTGCTATGTGTTCCCATAGCTGTTTTATTCTTGGGTTTTTGTTCCTGTCTGCATGACATCCGAGCAATGCCAGTTCTGGGTCAATTCCTGCTTGTTCCGCTAAAAAAACTGCTTCTTCATCAGATATATAGCGTACACCTTTGCGCATTTCGCTGATTCTTGACGCTTGTACATTCAAATCATGGGCAATCTGTTTGTCTTGTACATAGTTTTGAGCCTTTTTATAGGCATCTAACAGCTGACTCTGGTACATGGCAATCCCTCCGTTTTGATCATTCTAGCTCATTTCTTCCGATTCTTCGTATCTTGAACTTCCGGATAAACGGATTTACTCTTCCGTTAAATCGGAATTTGAAGCTCTCTAAGACTAACCACATCGCTTATGCGTTCCGGACATTCGCCGAGAGCTTCACCCATTAGGCCGCTCTGGTCGCTCCCTAAGCTTCTGGGGTGGCCGCTCAAACAACTTTAGGGGGTTGTCATGCAAACACTTAATTTAGAAAACGCTGTTATTCTCGATACCGAAACCACGGGCCTAGACTCTGACGCTCGTATCTGTGAAGTTTCAATCATTGATGCTCAAACTGGCATTAAGCTTTATAGCAGTCTTGTTAATCCTTTATGTCTAATCTCTCCTGAAGTTACTGCAATCCACGGCATTACTAGCGATATGGTTATTGATATGCCTGCCTTTGATAAGGTCTGGAACGACATCAAAGGTTACCTATCTGACTCTGCTGTCTACGTTTACAACCTTGATTTTGACTATCGCATGTTTGCTCAGTCTCTACGCCCATTTGACTATCCAGTTGCTAACCTCGTTCACTTTTTCGGCGGTGGTGTTTGCGCTATGCGTTGGTATGCTCAGTTTTGGGGGCATCCTGACACTGTTAACGGTGGTTACCGCTGGCAATCTCTTACCAACGCTTGCAAGCAACAAGGTGTTGACGTTTCAGACCTTAGCGCTCACCGCGCCTTAGCTGATTGTGAAATGACACGTCGCTTGATTCATGCAGTTAATGCAAAAATCGAGGCTCGTTAATCATGGCTGCTGAAAAAATCTACTACGACTTAATGCCTGACAACTCCGTATCTGTCTACATTTCCGGCGAATGGGATTATTTCAGCTCTTACACTGGCCTTGTTAACTATCTCAACACTCAAGGCTTGTATTATAAACTGGTTGATATCACCAACACCACACTGACCGAGCGTCTGGCTATCATGGGGATTGAATCATGAAATTCGCCTGTATGGACTGTGGTACTAACTACGAATCTCCGGTCAATTGCTGCTGTCCTGACTGCCGCTCAGGTATGCTTTATCAGCTTAATATGGACAACGTTCAGGTCTTCGGGAAAAAGTCACAAGGTCACAAAGTACAATCTGACTATGTGTATCGCCCTAAAAAATCCGGTCTACGCCCTGAGTTTGTTAACCATACCGTTAACGAATACACCTTTATCGAGGACTACGAGCAATCACCTGTGATTATCGATTACCTCTGTTTTACCGTTAAATTGGCTGACCTACGTCACTGCAAAAAAGACGCGCCCTACTCTGGTATTCACTTTCCTGAGGCTCCTAAGTTCTCACAACATCATGCGAAAACGATTGATGATATTGAGGCTTATAACCGCTACTTCCGTGAAGTGACAATGGATTACCTGCAAGAAACGTTAAGACGTTTTATTCAATACGTGCTTGGTTTTAACTACGGCTCACCACGTGGTAAAGGCTTCCAGTTCTACGAGGATTCGTTTGTATTAACTTCCGAATATGGCGATGACTATTGCGGCCAAGTTGGGTTTGGCGGAAATCGCGACACTGTGCATTTTCAGATTACAGGCCACGGCTGCAAACATCTGTTTGCGAATCGCTCTTGTCGTTTCTTGCATCATTGGATTTCAACGGTTTTATGCTGTAAGCAACTCTCGCGTATTGATTTAGCCTTTGATGATTACGATGGTTTACATACTTGTGAGGCTGCGGAAAACGTTTCGCGTCTCGGTGGCTTTAAGCGTTCTCGTGGCTTCAGTCCTAAAGTCTCCAATGGTGATGAATGGGATTGGGACGAGAACGGCAATAAAATATTTTCTCGTGAAGAGCGCAATTTCGGCTCTCGTCAATCGCTCGTATATTGGCGCGTTTATAACAAGAAATTAGAGCGTAATATTACGGCTGAGGATTTTTCGTGGTATCGCTCTGAGGTTGAATTAAAAAAATGGGACACGGATATATTATTAAATCCTGTCGGGGGCTTTGTTGCATTAAATGCTTATGCCGCCTCTTTACTCTCAAATACCGTTGAGCCTGTAATAACAAAAACTAAATCTAGAAAGCGCGTTGCTTGTGATGTATTAGCTGCGTCTTATTGGGCTAAGCGACAATATGGCCGCTTGGTTAATTCTTTACTTGAACTTTATCAATGCGACTTTGAAAAAGTTGTCACCACCTTGGTTAGGGACGATACGGTTTTATTGTGTCCCTCTATGCACCGAAAATTAATTAATGCTTTGGAGTAAATTACTATGTCTCGTCCATCTATTTTTGTATTGGGTATTTCATTCTTCAAAAACGATTTTAAAGGCGAATTCGCACAACTTAATATTTCGCGTCCTCTGAAGCCGCTTAATATTGATAACGACAAGTTTAAAATGACTCGTCGTACTGTTGGTGAATCGGGTGAAGTCTCCAAGTATGACCAGCCGCTAATCATTGACTTTAACTATGCGCTTGAGCTTGAGCGTGTTGGTGCTCTCGTTCCACGCCGTGAGTATGAAGTGGATTTAGGCTTAAATATGGATGACCCTCTTTCGGGTTCTATCGTCACGAAATTAATCCCAGTGGATGAAGAGATTAAAGCCCACTTTAAATCGTGTGGTTTAATTAAATAATGTCTAACTGCGTAATACAATACAACGGCTATTTAATGCTTGCCCCACAAGGGTTTGATTGTACTTACGTCATATTAACGCCTAGTGAGTTGGAACAATTACAAAGCAATTCACTGGGTTCGTTAACTATCGACTCTCAATTATATACGGACGTAACAGGTTATTTATTATTGTCCTTTGTGTCCGGTCATATTTTGGGTCGTATTTTAAAAGGCCTCGGTCGAGGTTAATCATTAACTTAGTAAAGAGAGTAAATACTATGAAATTTATCAACGTCATGAAAAAACACGCTGCAACTATCACAACTGGTGTTACTGCTGCTGTAGCTTCTGCAAGTTCATTCGCTGTTACTGTTCCAGAGTCTATCGAAGCGGCTGTTACTTCTGGCCAGTCAAACTACAGCCTTGTTGTTGTTGGCTTAATTACAATGGCTGCGGTTGGCTTTGGTCTGCGCATGATTGTAGGTGCAATGAAATAACATGTTAGAACTCGTTTCGGACGTCATCACTGTTCTTATTGCTTTGTCTACTGGTGGGGCGTTCGTTTACGGGGTCTACACTGGTATCAACGCCTCCTGATTGGGGCGTTTTTTCTTACTTCTGGGGGGTTACATGCGTAGCGCAATCAATACCGCTCTTTTCATTCTCTTCTTACTGCTCGCGTTCCTAACCTCTGTTGCGTCTCATGCTGCTGTTTGCCCAATTGGAAATACTCCGTCTTTAAAATGGCCACTTGGCACTGCTCGTATTGCTTCCGCTTGTGTTGATGGCTGTCGAGCCTCTGAGGGTATCGAGGGGCAAAATACTTGGACGTGTTCTGATAAACTTCAATATTGTACTGGCTATTTCGTCACGACTGGCGATACTTGCACTGGTTCCGATGACACGAACGGAACTTGTGACGCTAACGGTACTTGCACTGACAACGGCGGTTCCAATCCTGACCCCGACCCTACGGACCCGCATTATAATCACGTTATAGATGGTCAACTTGCAGTTATGCCCGGTGTTATCTCCGGTCTTGATTCATCATCCGCACAATTAGCAAAGGCTTTACGAATTGGTGCTTATATGAATGCTGAGGTGGCTAAATCCACTCATATAATTTCACCTTTACTTGCTGACTTAATTGATGTTTCGCGCGGTCAAAGAAATATACTGTCAAATATGGCTAATAAGCCAACTCCTAATTATTCAGAGCCTTTGTATTCCATTTTAAACACACTTAATAATATTAATAATGG